>NZ_JAUBOQ010000027.1:52630-80164 GCF_036700325.1 Microcoleus sp. Z1_B2 | reverse complement strand
TTTCTGGTGGAACAGGCATCTTGCCTGTTGGTTCCACACAAGATGAATTTGCTGGTGGAACAGGCATCTTGCCTGTTGGTTCCACACAAGATGAATTTTCTGGTGGAACAGGCATCTTGCCTGTTGGTTCCACACAAGATGAATTTGCTGGTGGAACAGGCATCTTGCCTGTTCCTAAACAAGTAATTGAGAAGGGTGCAAGATATCAGTTTCAACCCAAGTCGGAAGTAGAAAGTTACTCTGAATATTTCCAGCAGTTAATCAAGTACGTCGCTGCTAATATCGCCAGTTTTCCAGATTCAGAAGTTTGGCGTTATTTGGCAGCTTTTATTGCCAAAAGTGTTAGCTTCCAAGCTTTGTATTTGAGCGACGAGGTCAATCTGCTCAATATATTGAGTCAGCGAGCTGATATTCTGGAATTTCATTTGAAAAATATCGGCAGTCAAATAGAATGGAATTTTCCTCAGAGAGAACCTGAAAGAACTAAAATCAGAGTTGGCTTTTTGCTGGATAAAATTAGTGAGGAATCCGAGACTCGTGCTGCAATTGCGAGTTTTGAATATTTAGACAGAAGCAAATTTGAAATTATTGTGTACTATTTCCAGGTACAAGACGAGCGACTGGGGAAATATTGCGAAAATTGCGCTGACAAACTGGTGCAACTGTCAGAAACTTTGCCCAATCAAGTCCGAGAAATTCGATCGCACGATTTAGATATTCTGCTAATCTGCACCAATACTACCGACACTTCTCAACCAAGCGCGCTGCTGTGCCTGCACCGACTAGCGCGGGTGCAAATCGCTACCGGTGCATCAACCCCCGCAACCACCGGCACCCGAAATATCGATTATTTCATTGCTGGAGATTTGACATTGCCCGCAGGTGCTGCTGCAGAGTTTCGCGAAAAATTAATTACTTTAAAAGGGTCGGGAGTTTGTGTAAGCTATACTGTAGGGTCAGCACCTGCCACAGTTGAACCGACTCGCAGGAGTTGGGGAGCCACCGACGAATCTGTAGTGTTCATGTCCGGCGCTCAAGCTTGGACAATTATCCCAGAATTGAGAGAAACTTGGGCAAAAATTATTGCTGCCGTACCGAATTCTATTTTAGTTTTGTATCCCTTTAGTTCCCGCAATGGAAACTATCCGACGGTGCCTTTTTACAACCAAATTCGATCGCTCTTTGCCGAATTTGGGATTGACAAAAAGCGCTTAGTTGTGATTAAGGCGCTGCCATCTCGCGCAGATTGCATAAAATGTCTGGAATTGGCTGATATATATTTAGACTCCTATCCATACAGCAGTGGCTGCTTCTTAGCAGAACCCCTGTTGGTGGGGTTGCCTGTAGTGGTAAGAAAAGGGCAAAAAACTCGATCGCGACAATCAGCCGCAGTCCTCGAAGAACTACTAATTCCGGAACTGGTAGCTGACAGCGAGAACTCTTATTTAGAGCTGAACACAGCACTGGGAACCAGCCCAGAACTGCGCCGGCACTACCGCGAGCGAATCCAGCAAAAAATGGCGGCAAACCCCAAATATCTCGACAGTCGCGCTTGCTCGACCCAACTCGAAGCACTCTTTGAAAGACTATTCCGAGAGTGAAGGAAGAAGGAAGAAGGAAGTTCAGCAACTAAGCAGTGTACGGGATTTAACGGGTAGATGTTGAGGGAAGATTTTCCCACTCTCTCACTCTCGCATCCCGTTACCATTCTGAGCCCCGCGGGGAACCCCTCGCTAGGCAGAGCGTCAAGAAATAGACAGCAATAGCGCTAGCCCACTGACGGTCTGCTATCATCGGGGAATCGAGGGGTTAGTGGTTGTCGCTCTTTTCCTGCCACAGCTAAATTAAAAGGGGAAGCGCAAGTCAGTTGGAGATAAAAAAATGACAGGACTTTTTCAAATAGGCGATAAATTATTGCAAGCTCAAGATATGCCATCGCTCCTGAAGCGGTATCAGTTGATGCCACAATTCTTGCGGGGTGTAATAGTAGACCAAGCGATCGCATCCTTTAGTTGCAGCGACGAAGAACGAAAATCCGCCGTCCTTGACTTTCTGGCACAACACCAACTGACAGCCCCGGAAGCCAAAGAAGCTTGGCTGCGTAGCCAAAACATGACGGAAGAAGAACTTCAAGAGATGGCCGTTAGGCCCTTGCTGATCGAAAAATTTAAGCAAGCAACTTGGAGACCTAAAGTAGATAATTATTTTTTAACCCGCAAAGCCAGCCTAGACCACGTAGTCTATTCCCTGGTACGCACCAAAAATCCAGCACTGGCAAACGAACTTTACTTTCGCATCCTCGAAGGGGAACAAACCTTTGCTGAAGTGGCCCGCGACTATTCCGAAGGGCCGGAGTCCAAGTCAGGCGGCTTGTTGGGCCCCGTACCCCTCAGCCAGCCCCACCCGGCAATCAGCAAACTTTTGTCCGTCAGCCAGCCAAATCAACTCTGGACGCCGCGTCCTCTGGCAGAATGGATGGTAATTATTCGGCTAGAAAAGTTCATGCCGGCCCAGCTTGATGAATCGATGCGGCTGCACTTGATTAACGAACTATTTGAAAGCTGGCTCGCCGAACAGATATCGCAAATAGGCCCGCTACAGCCCCTCTCCTCCGTGTCTTCAATATCATGACAATCCAGCAATTGGGTCAGGGGCCCCCGGATTTATCCGTGGAGACTTGAAAAAGCGTAGCATCCTGACAAAAACCCCCTGGATTCAATCTAAAATCTAAAATCTAAAATCTAAAATTGGATGACTTCTTCCGCTGTTTCCCTCTCCCAAATTCAGGATTTCCTAGCTCAAACACCTCCCTTTGACCGACTGTCAGAGACGGCTCTGACAGCCTTGGTGGCTAAATGCCAACTCCTTGGCTACCGGACGGGGCAACCCCTGTTTGAACGGGAAAAAATGCCGACTCAGGTGGCAATTATCTATCAAGGCCAGGCCCGGCTGCTGGGCTTTGACCAGCGCTCGCAGCGCCACGTAAGTTTACGCTTGGTGCAGTCGAAGGAAATCCTGGGCTGGGCTGGCTTGCTCAGGGGGGTTCCCTGCGAAACCGCGATCGCCTCTACAGATGTGATCGCGATCGTCCTACCTGCCGAAGATTTCCTGAGCGTACTGGAAAAACAGCCGACATTTGGAGAATCCTTTCGCGAACACTGTTCCTTGAGCGAAGTATTTGAACTGTTGAGCCTGGAATTGCAGCGCCAAGCCGACGGCACTTCCAATCTCAAGGAACTCACCCTGCAAGCTTGGCAAGATGCGACAGTTGTCAACGTACCAAACGGCAACAAAAAAACTCAAGACATCGCCAAAGAGCTAGATGCCGATCGAATTTGGCTCGTCAGCAGCGGCGTCTTGGGCGACTTTCCCACCGGCAGCCGCTTCTCTGTGGAAAACGCAGCCAAATCCTTAAAAGTAGAAGGCCGCCTCGGCGCTCGCTTGGTCGGCTTCCGGGAACCCCCCGAAGCCCAACCCGAAACAGACCCATTAAATGGCACGACAGAGACAGGAGGCTCTGGGCAGAATCCGCCCAACGGAACCTCGATCGCGGTTATAGACGCCCCCGATCGTCCCCCAGAACCCAAAACCGACCAACCAAAGGATGCCGGGAGATACCCAGTTTTCCGGGCCAAAGGGCAGATTGAGGCCCCGCTTGCTTGCTTCCAAATGTTGAGCAAGTATTTCGGCCTCAAGTTTCGTCGAGATATCATCCGCAAAGTTCTAGAAAATCAGTTAAAAACCGCTGGTTCTATCAGTATGCAAGCCTGCGGGGCGATCGCCCAAAGCATCGGCCTGACGCCCCAATTGGCGCAAGTGCCCGCAGAAGCCATCAACCGCATCAAAGCTCCCGTAATGATTAAATGGGAAACCAGCTTTGCCATTATTTACAGCATCACCGAGCAAGAATTGGTGATGGCCACGCCCGAAAAAGGGTTAATGCGGAAGCGGATACCTCAGTTTAAAGAAATCTGGGGAGAATCAGGAGAAGTCCTGCTGCTGCAAGCTCCGCAAGTCGAACAAAAAGAGCAGTTCAGCTTCTGGTGGTTTGTGCCGGCGCTGATGGAACACAAGACAGTGTTTTTTGAGGTGTTGCTCGCTTCGTTTTTTGTACAGTTATTTGGTCTTGCCAACCCATTAATCAGCCAAGTAATTATTGATAAAGTATTAGGTCAGCGCAGCATTGACACCTTGGATATTTTGGGTGCATTTCTGTTAGGTGTTGCCCTGTTTGAAGGACTGCTCAACGGTTTGCGTACCTTTTTGTTTATAGATACCTCAAACCGCATTGATGTCAAATTGAGTGCAGAAGTCATCGACCACTTGCTCCGGCTGCCCCAAAATTACTTTGACAATCGGCGCGTCGGAGATCTGGTTTACAAATTCAGCATGATGGGCCAGATTCGGGAATTCATGACGAGTACAGCTCTGACAGTGGTTCTCGATGCGGTATTTTCGGTGGTTTACGTCGCCGTGATGCTCTCCTACAGCGTGCAGCTAACGTTTGTATCTTTGGCAGTGGTACCGGTACTGGGGCTGATGATTGTTCTAATCAATCCGCTGGTGCTGCGCCTGATCAAACAGAGAAATATGCGTTTTTCTGACTCTCAATCTTATTTAGTGGAAGTAGTCAGCGGGATTCAAACTGTTAAGGCTCAAAATATTGAATTGAAATCCCGTTGGGAGTGGTCGAGCCGCTACGCAAAATACATTACAGCCAGTTTTAAAACAATTATCACGGGGACTACGGCCGGTACGATTAGCAGCTTTTTAAACCAGGTGGGTAACTTAGCTCAGTTGTGGGTGGGAGCTTATTTGGTACTGGGAAATGAGATTACTTTGGGTCAGTTGATTGCTTTCCGAATTATTTCCGGGAACGTGACTGGTTCGCTGCTGCGTTTTGTGAGCGTCTGGCAGAGTTTCCAAGAAGTCTCGATGTCGATCGATATGCTCAAGGATGTGGTCGATACGCCGACGGAAACCAGCGATGAAGATCGCAGCAATATCCCGCTGCCGGCAATTCAAGGGCAGGTTACCTATGAGGAGGTTTCCTTCCGATTCCTGGAGAGCGGGGCACTGCAATTGGCTAATGTTAATTTGGAATTTCCCGCTGGCAGTTTTGTGGGAATTGTGGGGGGAAGCGGTTCCGGTAAAAGTACGGCGATGAAGCTGTTGCAGCGTCTTTATCCGCCGCTGTCGGGCCGGATTTTTATTGACGGCTATGACATTTCTAAGGTGGAACTGTACTCGCTCCGCAGCCAACTTGGGGTGGTGTTGCAAGATACTTTGCTGTTTAACTGTACTGTGCAGGAAAATATTGCTCTGAGTAATCCAGATGCGAGTACGGATGAGATTGTGCGAGCTGCGAAATTAGCGGTAGCTCACGATTTTATTATGGGCTTGCCTGCTGGCTACAATACGATAGTCGGAGAGCGTGGTTCCTCGCTTTCTGGGGGTCAAAGACAGCGTTTGGCGATCGCCCGGACGATTTTGCAAAACCCGAAACTGCTGATTTTGGACGAAGCTACAAGCGCCCTCGACTACCATTCCGAACGCCAAGTTTGCAATAACTTAGCAGAAGCTTTCGCCGGCCGCACGGTGTTTTTCATTACTCACCGCCTGACTACCATCCAAAACGCTGATGTAATTATTATGATGGATCAAGGTTCTGTAGTCGAGCGGGGAACTCATAAAGAATTAATGGCTCTTAAAGGGCGTTACTACTGCCTCTTCCAACAACAAGAGTCATCGAATACCTAATCTCTAACAACTCACAACTGATCGCTAACCCTTAACAACTGAGAACTAACAAATGGCTATGAAATCGTTAATACTTTCTGAGCAACCAGTCATTCTCGAAAAACCAGCGATTTGGTCGCACTTGTTTTTGTGGATGATCATGCTGATGACCACTTCTGCTGTAGTTTGGGCTTATTTTGCTAGCGTAGAGCAAGCTGTCCCCGCTGTGGGTCAATTGGAACTCAAAGATGGTGCTAGAGACATCCAAGCACCTGCTACGGGCGCTGTGGTGAGACTTCACGTTGAAAATGGCGATCGCGTGGAAAAAAACCAGCCTCTGCTCACTTTCAACCCTGTTGCGCCCAGTGCCGATTTAACATCGGTTCAGAAAACTAAAGAAGCTCTGGAAAAGGAAAATAAATTTTACGAAGATGTTGTCAACGGCAAAATTCAAGGCCCTGTTCCTTCTAACCTAGAATCAACAATCAGGGACAGACAGAGCCTCACGGCACAAAATCAAGTGCTGCAAGCTTTGATTGACGAACTGTACCTCAATCGGGGAGCCAGCGGAAATTTTGATGCTGCTCAGCAAGGACTTTATGTTAATTATCGATCGGAATTTCTGTCTCGCGTCGCTGCAGCTCAAGGCCAAGTTCAGGAGTTGGAAAAACAACTGAAGCAAGCTCAGGATGCTGAGAAAGCTGCCGGCGATCAAATGATAGTCGCACAGCAACAATTGGGTTTTGCCCAGAACCAATTAAATTATGCCCAGCAGCAGTTAGCTTCTTCGCAAGAGCAAGTAAAATCCGCCCTGGCTCAGAGAGATTTGGCCCAAGAACAGTTAGCGAAATCGCAACAAGTATTGAAGTCGAATCAAAACATTCTAGGCCGACTCGCCCCCCTGGTGGAGGAAGGAGCCATCGCTGAACTGCAAAAAGAACGTCAAGAACAAGATGTTTTCAGAGGCCAAAGCGACGTTCTCAAACAGCAAGATCAAATCAAGCAGCGCGAAGGTGAAATCAACTCTCGCAGGGGCGAAATTAACACGCGCCTCGGTGAAATCAATACGCGCCGAGGCGAAATTAACGCGCGTCAAGGCGACATCCAAAAAATTAGTGCTGACATACAGCGCCAGCAAGGAGAGCAAGCGCGCATTCAGGAGTCCATCGCCCGCGCTCAAGAACAGTTAAAAAATACCAAGGATGCCTGGGCGAGAGAACTTTATACCAAAATTGCTGAAAACGAGAAACAAATTGCCAGCAGCGATTCTCAGCTAAGCCGCTTCAAAGTGGAAAACCTGAAAAAGTTGTCCGAGGTGAACGCTCAGCTAGAAAAGGCTCAAGAAAACCGCGACACTCAAGTTCTGAAAGCTCCGGTATCCGGTGTTATCTTCGATTTGAAGCCTTCTACGAAGGAGAAAGCTAAGTTGGATATGGCGAAAGATCCGATATGCCAATCCATTATTAATTCGGTGGTGAAACCGGGCGAACCGCGCCCAGCACGCTGCGAAGAAGCTTATTACGAAGCACAGCAAACTGAAAAGCTGCTTAAAGTTTTGGATGACGACAACGGTTTGGAAGCAGTTGTTTACCTGGAAAACAGCAATGTGGCTCTGGTATTGGATGCTTTGAGACAGAAGCGGGCCAAATTGGAGCCGTATCACGGCAAGCAATTAGACGGAGAAAAGATTGACTGCGAAACAGGTAAAATTTGCGTTTGTCCAGAGAAGGAAATTAACAGAGAGAAACTGGGTTTGACGAAATACCAATGCGTGCCTGTGGAAGTGAATGTAGAAGCTTTCCCGGCGATGGAGTTTGGTACTGCTGAGGGTGAAGTGATAGAGATTAGCAGCGATGCTGAGCCTCCTACTGAACTGCGGAAATACTATGCTTTCAAAACCAAAATTAAGCTCAAAAATCAGAAGTTTGTTTTGAACAAGGGCAAGGCAAATGAAGTGGAGGTTAACTTGCAGTCGGGAATGGCAGTGAGTTCTAATATTAATATCGGCAAGCGGACTGTTTTGCAGATGTTTATTAACCGATTTACTGGGAAAATGGATACGTTCAAGACTATTAAGTAGCGAACAGTTGACGGTTTACTGTTGACGGTTGACGGTTGACCGTTGACCGTTGACCGTTGACGGTTTACTGTTGATTTTCAGTCGAAAAGCTGATGATATCATGTCCGTTCGAGCGATCGCGATTTTTGTAGGGGCCCGTGAGCCAACAATACTTGCGAATAATTTACACTCTCAAAAACCCGCCCTGACCGGGATATTATGGTTAATCGATCGGACATGATATGACTAGATTTTACAATTCCGATGCTACCGGATTGGATATTAATGAAAAAAATCATATTATTTACTTTATATCTAATTCCTGTCCTCTTATTAATCGGATTTGTATCGAATTTTAACGTTAACGTTCCCGTTGATGACGAGTGGAGGTTAGCTAGCCTTTTTGAAAAAATAGCTGCGGGAAATGTAACTTTTAACGATTTTTGGGCTTTGCACAGCAACCACCGCATACTTTTCCCTAAAATAATTATTGCGGTGCTGGCTTTTGCTTCCCGATGGAATATTAATTATCAGTTGTGTCTCAGCATAGGTTTGGCTGCGATAACTTTTATCGCTATGTACAAGTTATCCTCAATGCAAGTTAAGAATGTTGGGGATGATTTGTGGCATTTAGCTAATATTTTAACTTGTATTTTGCTTTTCTCTCTAGTTCAGCACGAAAACTGGCTGTGGGGATTTCAATTAGCGTGGTTTTTAGTCAATTTGTGTTTTGTCGCTGCGGTTTATGCGCTGGTTTCAAATCACAAATTATTGCCTAATATTAGAATCTTTATTGCTGCTGTATTCTGCTTTGTTGCGAGTTTTTCCCTCGCGCAAGGCTTGCTGTCTTGGTTGGCTGCAATTCCCGCTGTGGCGGCTGTAGAAGGAAATGCGGCGCAGAAAAGAAAAAGACTTATTGTCTGGATGCTGCTGTTTGCGACAACTTGTGCTGTTTACTCAATTGATTATCATCCTAGTCGGAAAGCAAGTATTATTTCATTGTTGAATAAGCCGTTTGTGGTGATTGATTACTTTTTAAGTTTGCTGGGTTCGCCAATTGTGCGATCGCCTGGAATTTCAGCATTAGTTGGATTGCTAATATTTGCAAGTTTCTTATTTTTTGTGTTCCACTTTGGGAGAAAGATTACCGAGCATCGTGAGGCTTTACCTTGGCTGTCAATAGCCTTGTTTTCGGTTTTATCTGCTCTGTTTATTACGGCTGGTAGGGCCGAATTTGGGGCGATTCAGGCGATCGAATCGTCGAGATATACGACTAATTCGATTTTGCTGTTAATTGCTTTGGTTCAGCTCGGTCAATTGTTTGTCCGAGGTAAGATTGCTACCATAAATCGCACCTATAAGTTTGTTTATCGGGTGTTAGCAGGGCTGTTAATTGGGATAATTATTCTTAACTCTCAGCAGGCGATCGCCCAAACTAGATTAGCAGTTATTTACAAACAAGGCGCTCAAGATTGTTTGCAGTTAATTAACTATCTGGAACCGTCGGATTTTTTTGATAATTCGCCGGAAAGCTGTTTGAGGGTGCTGAGCAAAAAAACTTGGCTGGTGAGAGAAGGCGCTGCAATTATCGACAAAATAGGTTGGATCAAGTTCGCGAAAAATGTAGAGTTTATTTCTAATACGGAGAAAGTTTACGGTTATTTAGACAAACCTCAAACTAGCGATAAATCCTTGACTGTTAAGCAAAATGAGGCTGTCAAGGCTGCTGGTTGGGCGGTTTTGCCAGAAAAATTGCAACAGCCCAATATTGTACTGCTATCTGTCGGGGATAAAAAATCTTTTTTTGCTAACGCTTATGTAAATTTGGACAGTCCCGACATTGCTGAGAGTTTAAAATCTGAGTTATACAATAATGCCAGGTGGGCTGTTGATTTGTCGGATAATAATTTGCCGATCGCCCAAACAGAAATTAAAGCTTGGGTGTATAATCCTGTTGACAACCAGTTTGTCGAGTTGCGCGGAGGATGAGGAGTGAAAATTTCTGTGATTATACCAGCCCACAATGAGGAGGGCTGTTTGTACGGTACTGTGCGGGCGATCGCCCAGACGCTCGATTTAGAAGGCATTCCGCACGAAATTTTGATTGTGAATGACAATAGTGTCGATCGAACTATTGATATTTGCCAGGAGTTGTCAGAGACTTTTCCCACAGTGAGATACATCAACAATCAACCTCCCAACGGTTTCGGATTTGCGGTGCGTCGGGGATTGGTGGAATTTGACGGAGATGCTGCGGCAATTGTGATGGCGGATGCTTCCGACGATCCGATGGATTTGGTAGCAGGATACCGCAAGTTGCAAGAAGGATATGATTGCGTTTTCGGTTCCCGCTTTATCAAAGGTGGTTTTATAGTTGATTATCCCATTCACAAGTTAGTAATTAACCGCTTAGCAAACTGGTTTGTCAAAAGTATTTTCGGCTTGCGGTACAGCGATGTCACCAATGCTTTTAAAATTTACCGCAGAGAAGTAATTGAAGGCGTGCAACCGATTCTGAGCCATCATTTTAATTTGACAGTGGAACTGCCTTTAAAAGCAATTGTTCGGGGTTTTTCTTATACGGTGATTCCTCTGAGGTGGTACAATCGGACTGCTGGTATTTCTAAGCTGAAAATCAAAGAGATGGGCAGTCGATATTTGTTTATTGTCTTGTATGTCTGGCTCGAAAAACATCTGTCTCGCGGCGACTACCACCGGACTAGAAAGATAGCAAAGTTGAAAGTGAATGCCTGATAAAATTTTAATTGTTGGTGGTGCGGGTTTTATCGGCAGTTGTTTGGCAATTGGCCTGAAGAAACTGCACCCGGAATGGCAAATAATTTGTTTAGATAACCTGCGTCGCCGGGGCTCAGAATTGAATCTGCCTCGCCTTAAAAGTTGCGGTATTCAGTTTGTTTACGGGGATATTCGCACAGCGGCAGATTTAGATCCAGTTGCACTGAATGCTGACTGCATTATAGATTGTGCTGCGGAACCTTCTGTGCTGGCTGGTTTTAGTTCGCCTCAGTACGTTTTGCAGACGAATTTACTGGGCACTGTGAATGTTTTGGAGTTGGCGAGACAAACGGGTGCGAGTTTGCTGTTTTTGTCTACGAGTCGGGTTTATCCGATCGCCAGTGTCAAATCTGTTAAACTGTTAGAGTTGCCCAATAGATTTGCGATCGCCCCTGAGCAAACTTTACCCGGTATATCTGAGTTGGGCATATCAGAAGACTTCCCATTAAAAGGACACCGTTCGCTTTACGGAGCCACTAAATTAGCTTCGGAATTGCTGATTGAGGAATACAGGGAAGCATACAATGTACCCGCAATTATTAACCGCTGCGGGTTAATTACTGGTGCTTGGCAAATGGGTAAAGTAGATCAGGGAGTTTGCGGTTTGTGGGTGGCGGCTCACTATTTTCAAAAGTCGCTGAGTTATATCGGTTTTGGTGGCAGTGGGAAGCAGGTTAGGGATTTGCTGCACGTGGAAGATTTGTTGAGGTTAGTTAATTATCAGTTAGAAAATTTTGCTAAATTTGACGGCGAAGTTTTTAATGTAGGCGGTGGTTTTAGCAACAGTCTTTCTTTGGTTGAGACAACTGATTTGTGCCAAAAGATTACGGGTAAATCGATTTCAATTAATCCTGTTTTGGAGGAACGCGCGGGGGATATTCCGATTTTTATTACTGATTCTTCTAGGGTGATGGAGAAAACAGGATGGCGGCCTGTTATTGGGCCGGAAGCAGCTTTGCAGGATATTTATGATTGGATTGCTGCTAATGAGGTGGTTTTAAGTTCGATTTTGTAGGGATTTTTTTAATGGCAGGTACAGGGGGATAAACGCGGCTAAACGCAGATGAATCTCTCTGCCTGCATATGACTAGGATTGCCTGTCATGAGGCTCTGCCTCTATTGTTTTGTTTCGATGCTTTAACAAACATTTGCCCTCCCAAAAAACGCCACAACAAAGGCAATTTTAAGTAAATTTTTAACAGCAAGGGCGAGGCCGGTCTGCCTTTCGTCGAAAAGGGTAAAAATCTCGGTATAATTAAGTCGATTTCAAACCCGACAGTTTGTAAAAGCTCTTGTAGCGATAAATGCGTTATCGGTAATTGATGGTCGATAAAATCGTAGTATTCCTTGTATGAATATTTAAAATTAGGCTGAATTACCAACAGAGAACCGCTAGGCTTGAGGGCCTCGAAGCAAAAAGAGATAATTTCTACAAGTTCCTCTTTGTTGCGGAGGTGTTCAAAAAAATTTGAGATAAAAATACTATCGAACTGTTCGGTAAAAGATGTGTAATTTTCTAAATTCAACACATCAATATTAAGCACATTTACATCAGCATTAGCAAATAACTTTGAATCGGGATTAAGATCAATTAAATATTTTTTTTTAGCCCGAATTTGATTGATAAATTCGCAGTAACCGCCGCCTATATCTAAAACCGCTGATTCGGGAGGAACATAATTTTGTAAGAAGTCGTCAATTAAAACTTTCCATAGTGCCACCTTCGCTTGCATTTGTCGCGAATCAAAGCGGTTGGCATACAATTTTTTGAGATATGTGTCAGTTTTCATAGTAAAATAGCCTAGACTGAGTATGAGTTTATCACTTTCACAGCTAACTATGAATGTTATATCTACCGAAATACCGGAAGTTCTGATCGTTGAGCCGAAAATTTTCGGAGACGATCGCGGTTTCTTTTTTGAGAGTTTCAATCACCGAGCTTTTGTCGAAAAAACAGGCGTGACAGCCGAATTTGTTCAAGACAATCATTCCAAATCCTCTAAAAATGTGTTGCGCGGTTTGCACTACCAACTGCAGCAACCTCAAGGAAAATTGCTGCGGGTAGTTGCTGGCGAAATATTTGATGTAGCGGTGGATATTAGACAAAGTTCGCCGACTTTCGGAAAGTGGGTGGGGTGTTTGGTGAGTGCAGAAAATAAACGGCAATTTTGGGTGCCGGCGGGATTTGCACACGGTTTTTTAGTGGTTTCCGAGACGGCTGAAGTTTTGTACAAAACTACAGATTATTACGCACCGGCACACGAGCGGTGTATCCTGTGGAATGACCCCGATTTGGCGATCGACTGGCCGCTAGATGGTGCCAAACCAATCTTATCAGCTAAAGACCAAGCTGGACAAACATTGAAAACAGCTCAAGTGTTTTGATCATGAAAATTTTACTCGCAGGCGGCAGCGGACAGCTAGCTCAAGAATTGCAGCCGATTTTATTATCTTCGGGAGAGGTAATTGTGCTCGATCGCACTCGCCTCGACTTATCCCAACCCGAAAGCATCCGTCAAGCAATGGCTGAAATTAAACCGGATTTAGTCATCAATTCGGGTGCTTACACTGCGGTAGACAAAGCCGAAAGTGAACCAGAATTAGCATATGCAGTCAACGCTATTGCCCCAGGAATTTTTGCCGAAGAATGCGAAAAACAGGGAGCAAGTTTGATTCACTTTTCTACTGATTATGTATTTGACGGCAGCCACGGTTCTGCTTATTTGGAAACAGATTCTACGAATCCACTGGGAACTTACGGCAAGTCGAAATTAGCAGGCGAGGCAGCAATTCTCAAATCGGGAAACCGACATATTATTATTAGAACCGCGTGGGTTTACGGCAACGGTGGCAAAGGTAATTTTGTCAAAACCATGCTGAGGTTGGGAAAGGAAAGGGAAGAAATTCGAGTAGTAGCAGATCAGATCGGAAGTCCTACTTGGACTCGGGATTTAGGTGCGGCGACTTCACAAATTATTCCTCTCCTTGGGCCAGAAACTTTTGGGACTTACCAGTACACTAATAGCGGTGTTTGTAGTTGGTACGATTTTGCGATCGCCATTTTTGAGGAAGCAGCACAACTCGGCTTTCCCCTAAAAGTTCAGCGCGTAATTCCCATCACCACCGCCGAATATCCGACACCGGCAAAACGCCCCGCTTTTTCTGTCCTATCTACGGTAAAAATATCAGCACTTTTGGGCACGTATCCTCCCCACTGGCGGCAAGGGCTCAGACAAATGCTGGCAAGAGAAGTCAGTCGATTTTAGATTTTAGATTTTAGATTTTAGATTTACTTGCAGCATTGAATCTGGGAGTTTGAACTTTAGTCTAAAATTTAGGGATTCAGGACAATAGGACTTATCCACTGGTGGCCAGAAACCGGGTTTTTTACGAAAATCCTTCGCTGTAGCCTAGAGATTAAATAAAAAACCCGGTTTCTTTGTCGGGAGTGCGTCGCTAAACCTGCCCCATTAATTAAAAATACCCCATGTCTGAATCCATGAAAATCAAGCAACAATATATTTTAATTGCCGCCTCAGTTCTCGGCATCCTAATACCAGCTTCATATATTTTGTACTTGATATCGCAAGCGGGAGACTTGTCTAATTTTGATTATTGGTGGATGACATGGAATTTTTATTCAGTAGACGGTTTTTCTACAAATCCTTTTAATTGGATATTTCGGGCCAACGAGCATTTTGTCTTGATTCCGGCCATTATTTATGGCTTGAATATAGCTGTCACCCAAGGTTCAAATATTGGTTTGTGTTTAGTTGCCTGGTTTTTGGCTTGGATTCAGTGCCACGTATTAATTGCTCTGCTGCCGTTAAAAATGAGGCGTTTTCCGCTGCAATTTATCTCGCTACTCCTTTGCATTTCTATTTTTAATTTTACTCCGGCGGCAGCTCACAATTGGATGCGGGGATTCAGCGGTGTTCACTGGATAATTGCTAATTTATTTGTGATTTGTTCGATATATTGTTTGCAATCCTATGTGACAGATTTATTAAAGAAAAGGGAGGCAGAGCCTGGTAACGAGTTGGTAGGGGCGGTGCCCCCGTGCCCGCCCCCGCATTTACAAAATAAGTGGGTAATTGGCAGCATTATTTTTGGCGTTTTAGGCTGTATTAGTTACAGCACTCCTTTAGGTTTGTGGCCGATATTGTGTGCTGCTGCTGTTGTGCTGCGGTTTCCTCGGCGAATAACTTATTTGTATTTCATTGCTTCGATTGCAGTGATTGGGATTTATTTTTTAACTTATAAAACTCCATCTCATCACCCTTCTTTAACTAAAATTAACCCGCTCAAAACTCTCGAATATATTCCCATTTATCTCGGCGGAATTTTTAGCGAAAATATTATTGTTGCTTCAATTATTGGTATAATTGGTTTGATTGCAGCGACGGGTTTTGTGGGTTATTGGCTATTTGTAAAAAAGGTAGATCGCCCGGATTGGCTGCCTTGGCTATCAATCCAACTTTACACGCTGCAAACGGCCTTAATGGCCGCGGTTAGCCGATCGGGATTTGGCGTCGAACAAGCCACCGCTTCCCGCTACGCCACACTTCCAGCTTTGTTTTGGATGAGCACAATTGTGCTGACAGTATTGTGGGTGCGCGAGTTGCAGCCAACACCAAGAATCCAAGGGCGTTGGTTGACACCGCTGTTTGCAGTCACCACAGTCGCGATTATTTTAATGTACGGGGTGGGAGGCGAAACTGCAATGGCGATCGCCCACAGAGCAACCTATCAACCGTTAGTAGCATTATCACTGCAACTAGGCATCACCGACGTAACCCTAATTAAAGACCGCGTAGGCAACAAACCCGCCGCTTTTGTCGGCTTAATCGACGCTTTAAAAACTAACAACTTAGTGCCATTTAACCGAGACATCAAAAAACACAATTTCTGTGCAGCATTAGACACAAAAATCGACGCAAATTTACTGTCAGCCCCCAAAGACGGAGTACCCGGATACTTTGATACAGCCACCAGACTGGCACCAACAGCAGCCAGAGTAATTGGCTGGGTAGGAGACCCCGAAAACAATGTAAAATGTATTGCCATTCTCAACCAAGAAAATGTCGTTAGAGGTTTCGCCATGTCAGGATTTCCCCGCCCAGATTTAGTTAAATTATTTGGCCCTTCCTACGAATTCGCAGCTTGGAGAGGATACATTCAAACATCACCAACAGATAAACTATTGACAGCCTATGCCTCCTTTAAAAACCGCAAAGGTTGGGTAGCCTTACGAAACTCCCAAGTTATCAATAAAAACTAAAAAACCTCTCTTTCTCCTCCTCTGCGCCCTCTGCGCCCTCTGCGGTTAATAAAAAAAAATCTCATTAACAACAAAAATGAAATAAAATATCTCTATGCCAAAACAACTCAGCTTCGTAATCCCAGTTCACAACGAAGAAGCCACCCTAAAATTGCTGTTTGACAAAATCAAAATTGTCATGTTGCAAACAGAAATTGACAGTTACGAAGTCATTTTCATAGATGACGGTAGCCGCGATTATTCCTGGCAAGAAATCACAGATTTAGCCAGCAAACATCCCAAACTAATTAAAGCAATTAAAATGCGCCGCAACTTTGGCAAATCCGCCGCGCTTTCAGCAGGATTTCGCAATGCAGCAGGGATAATTATCTTTACTCTCGATGCTGACCTTCAGGATGACCCCGCTGAAATTCCCAAATTTTTACATCATTTAGAATCGGGATTTGATTTAGTTTCCGGTTGGCGAAAACAGCGGAACGACCCGCTTTCTAAAACTTTACCTTCCAAGCTATTTAATGCCGTTGCGTGTTTGCTGACTGGCGTGCAAATGCACGATATGAATTGCGGTTTTAAAGCTTACCGTAGGGAAGTTTTGCAGTCGATTAAATTGTACGGAGAATTGCACCGCTACATTCCAGCTTTAGCAAACAATTTAGGGTTTAAAATTGGCGAAGTAGTCGTGGAACATCATCCGCGAAAGCACGGAAAATCGAATTACGGCTGGGAACGTTATGCGCGGGGTTTTATTGATTTGTTGACGGTGTTAGCCACGACGCAATATTTGCACAAACCGGGTCATTTGTTTGGCGGTTTGGGTTTGTGTTTTGGCTTTGTTGGAACTGTTTCGCTGAGTTATTTGATAGTTATTTGGTTTCTGAATTTGGCGGGGATGAATTTTGGGCCGATCGGCAATCGACCTTTGTTATTTTTTGGGATTTTGTGTACAATTCTGTCGGTGCAGTTGATTTCTTTGGGGATTTTGGCTGAGTTGATGGCGCGGAATGTGGATGCTGATTATGTGGACAAGCAAATTAGCGAAATTATTGATGATTCTGGTTTTGATATTTAACCGCAGATTAAGGCGGATTAACGCTGATTAACGCAGATAAATCGGCGATGGCAATTGCTTCTAAACAAGCAAAGTCTGTCTCTGCTGACTAATACCAATTTCATAAAGTAGCGCTAGATATTACCCCCCCAACCCCCCCTTATTAAGGGGGGGCTAAGACTTCATCCATAGCACATCTTTAGAAAAATGGTATAAGATAAAATTATAATTGGGATTTAACAAGTTTTACCAATTACCTATTACCTAATTTTATACAGTATCCATTTGCCTTGTTTGTCTGCGATTTCCCCTTGCATATTTGGGTGCCAGTCAGTACGAGTCAGGATATAATCGGCATGATAGTTTTTGGCTACTTTGACTAAATCCGCACTACTGCGGCGGATGAAAAAGTCATTTCCTCCCCAAATCATTTGCGGGTTTAAGGGGACTCCTAAAACAGCTTCCATGCGATTTTGCCATTCTTTGATGCCTTTTTCGGTAAAGGGGAAGTTTTTGAAGTTGACGACAATCGCCCTTTCGGAGAAAAACTGGAAGCTGGTAACTGAAGGCGGAATTAATACGAGTGAATCGCGGCTGCTACTTTGCGAAAATCGCACAGCTAATTTGCTTAAGTCATCCCTGGGAACGGCATTAATATTAACTCTTGGTTGAAATACATTTAATATAGGTTTGGGCAGAATTCCTGCTACTCCAAAAACTAAGGTGGCGGTAGTTATTAAGGCTAAGGTGTGAGTTAGAGTTTGTTTGATAGATGTAGCTAGGGATGTTTTTTCTAAAATGAATGGGAAGGCGAGGATTGAGAAAAAAACTGGGATGCTAATTATTCGATCGCCCATTATTTCCCATGAATCAGTCACCGGATATATCAAGCTGAAAATTACCGTTCCTGCTGCTAAAATCCACAACAATATATTATATCGTTTGGGAAATACGTATTTTTTTGTTTGCCAAACTGATAATCCTAGGAAAATGATACCCCTAAAAGGCAAAGTTAGTACAGCTAACAGCAACAAGCTAATAGCTATGTGTTTTTCTCTGTAAAGTTGCTCGACCGTCAAAGCAACAGCAATAAATATAATTAGTTGAGCAAAAGGTACGGTTCTAGCTAACTGTAGTTTTGCGATAAAAGCCAGCGGGTAAATTTCTACAAATATGTAATTTAGAAACAGTCCCAAAATGGATGTAGTAACAATTATATAAAAATTAACCTTGTCTTCTTTGGACAATAAATCGGAATTTTTGATGCACAGTAAGCCACCAATTATGAAACATATAAAGTTGAACCAATTCCCCAAATACCAATTTGACGGGAGGATGTGGTGGGGGTTGCGGACTTTTGCGTGAATGTAGACAAAATCGGCGTTGTCGATAGTTTGAGTGCTGGTAGTACCTGTTAATAACATCGGTACGTAAACGATACTTGCCATTGCTGCTAAAAGTGCGATCGCCAAAATCAATGTTTTGAAATTCCGCTGTCTTACAGATTCAATAAATAAAACGGGAACCATCATCAATCCCGGCAACAAACCCACTAAGAATTGCAGCAGACAAGCTAGTCCAAAAAAGAAATATCCAGTCAGCCATTTCTGGCGCAAACTAAAGTAAATTCCCCAGATTGCGAAACCCATTGCGAAGATACTGGGTACTGATTTAGTGGAAAATATCAGCGTGTTACCAACATCGGTAAATGAAGCGGCTATACATAAAAAAGCCATCGCTGCTGCTGGCAGTTTGGAATTAGTATAGATATTGAGAATTGCGTAGCAAGCTAGGACAAATGAACCGAAGGCGAGGAATTGATAAATAAAGTGCGCTAGGGGAATGCTTGTTCCTAAGTTGGCGAGAAAATAGATAATATAATAATAGTAATATCTCGGATTAAATTTCACCATTTCCTGAACGTAATAGTCATTTTTGTAGAGTTCAGGATTTAACATAAATTGAATAGGCGGCACTTCTGGGAAATTGCCTCCAATGGGGAAAATATAGCCAGTAGCCATCAGGGAGCCGATGATGACAAAAGTATAGAGAGATAGATTAAAATACCAGTGGGATTTTTGATGTTTTTGCATTGACGGTTCAATTTATCTACTGACAGCCAAATTGTTAATCTCCAGTTGACATTGGTTTGTTAAATCCTGTTGGCTGCTACTCAATACCTCAAGCAGCAGATAAATGGGATTTTTGCCTTCAACTAATAGATTTAAGGCGAGATAACTTTTTTGACTATAAGCCATCTCTGCTGAGTCTACTAATTTACCTTGCTTGTCCCACAAAGTCAAGCGCAGGGCAACTCCCGGACATTGTTGGTTAGGTAAATTGAGTTTGCCGGTAACTTTTACTTTATCTGAAATGGAACCTAAATACAGAAAAGATGTATCGAGTTTCTTGCTGTTTTTAATTGGATGAGTTACAATATTATATAGGTTATCCGATTCTTGACTTACTGAATAATTGGCACTTGTGTAGATTGATTGATGCAAACTAATCCAATCTAACTGCGTGCCTGGTCGATCGACTATTTGTCGCTGCATTGCATCCAGAGTCCTAACTGCCGTTGCTGTATCAGTCGGCCGCATCCTCCGGTAAACGCTGAGTGTCACGCCGTTTTCTAGCTTAAACTGTTCCGGTAGCAATTGGAAATCGCGGGCAATTTCCCAGTTTTGAGTAAAGGCATCGTACACAACTTTAACAACATCTTGTTCGTGCGATCGCAAAACTTGTTCGTCAGTCGGCAACACCTGCTGAAAAGGTACAGCAACCACCGCATATTGTGCCTGCAACAACTCCGGTAGCGGGTAAGTATCGCGCGAGTCAATTTGCGGCCTCCCGATTGTATTTAATTTCCACCAGCCCTCCGGCGGGTTTAATTTTCGGTTGGCTTGTCTGAGGATATTAGCATTGAAATTGTTAGAAGCACCAGCAATATAAATTGGTTCTTCATTCGGTGCTAATTTTCGCAGAAACTCTACTAATTTTACAACTTCATCGTAGTCCGATCGCACTAACGGCGGAAAATTACCCACAAACAGTCTTGGCAAATCTATTTTGAGAGGAATTAACCCGACTCCGGCATTCAAAACCAGGTACAAACCCGCCGCGCCCAGCATGAAATACCGGACTTTTCCCTTGAGTGTCAGCCAAGTTGTCCAGAAAAATGTGGAGAGTCCCAAAAGTGCGATCGGTGTAATATGAATTGTATAGTGCAAGTAGCCATAACGCAACACTAACAGCCATTCAATCAGCGACAAAACCCCAAACAGCGAAACAAAAATAGCCGCCGCCGGAACCAGCATTCGAGTCAGAATTCCCGCCGAAAAACCAATCAGTACCAGCAGCCAAGTTCCCAAACCGTAAAAATCCGCATAACGAGTTAAAATATCATTTACAGGCAAACTCCAAGCGACATACAAATTGCGGTAGTCAACCGTCAGAGCACTGCGAGTAAAATCCCCCGCTACCAACATTAAAATAATCAAGCTAGTTACAGCTATCAAGCCCAATTTTACAGCGGATTCAAACAAATTTTTCCAACCTTTGTTTTGAATACTTTGAAATAGCAATCCTAAATGACTTGTGGGATGGGCTTCTAGCCCGTCCCGGCTAAAAGCCTGAACCATTGTGATAACTGCCTTGGGATTGCTATACTGTACAATAAACTCGATGAAAGCCTGTAAAGTCGCGGCACCAAAAAATGCGATCGCACTATAAGCAAAATGGCGCCGCAACAGAATCGCCGCCGCCAGCAAAAACCCAATCAACGGGATTTTCCACCAAGATTTCAGCGTGACATCCTGCAAATAAACCAAAATTGCCAAGGCTACAAACACACAGCCGCCAGTATCCAGATATCCCCGCAGAGTCGGTATCCAACTCATAGGAATTAATAAACTCAGCAGCACAGTTGACCAAAATACCCGGCGGGGATAAACTGGAATTAGCTTTGCAGAAATTGCCCCCAGCAACAGACGAAACGGCAGCACATAAATCAGGGATACACTGAGAATGTAACTCAGCCGAGACTCGCCAAATAAGAGAATAAACGGCACTAACGGCAGAGAAATTAATAGGTTTTTTTCCTTAGATAGCGATTCTATAACTCCGCGCCATGCTTTATCTGGCGACTCTCGAAATAAATTTGCCGTGTTGACTGTAGCGGTATTGTATCCCGCGTAATCCCACCAATAAAAAGTATGTTCGCTGGATACATAGATTGATGTTACTGCAACTGTGAGGAGAACAAGTAAAAACAGGAAAAACCCATCAATTAGAAATTTTCGAGGCAATTTAAAAGAAACAACATCAAATACTTCCATCACTCTAGCAACCCTCAATCAATTGTATAGTCCTGGACGCACGGGTAGTCAGAAACCGGGTTTTTTTGCCAAAATCTTGCATCAAAACTTTTAATTTCGGTAAAAACCCGGTTTCTTTGGTATGGATGCGCGTCCAAGATTGTTACCTTAAAACACTACCTTGCAAAAAACCGTCCAACTTTTCTGCATATTGCCGATTCGCGATCGCACTTGGATGAAGGTCATGAGGTAAATTATTATTGGCAGGTATTTTCAAATCAACAGAAATATCCACCGTAGAAATTCCCTCCTGACTTAACTCCCCCAACATCTTAGCAGAACCGACATTAATTCCGGCCACAACTAACTTAACACCATTAGCCTCTGCCACCCGGTGAAACTCTTGAATAATTGCCTTAGAAACCTCATGGCTTCTATACAATCCCTCTTCAAATTGATTGTAATTAACCTCCAAAAAATGGCTTAATGCAGAAACCCGCATCAGCGGGAACTCGCGATATTCAAGTTTTGCCATTTTGTAGGTAAAATTATTTTCTCCATTCAGCCTCGCATCGGGCTGAAATAGAATACCGAGTTTATTCCAAGCAGCCATTTGCTTTCTTCTCGCCCTTAACAAAGTATTGCGGCGGTTATGAAATCCCGCATAAGCAATCACCGCAACTTTGGGTTTATTTCCTTGTTTGAGTGCTTCTTTAAATTGAATCAACGAGTGCAGCGTGCCGTAGCCGTTAACGCCAAAATTCACTATTTCATATTTGGGTAATTTCTCTTGCAACAACCAAGCATAAGTTTCGCTGTCATTCAATGACCAACCGTAGGTAAATGAACAGCCAAATATCCAAATTTTATGCTTTTTTGACGAAGAATTGTAAGTAGTGAGGGGATGTGTTATTCTGAGACTATTATTGAGGTGAGTGGCATTAAATGAGTAATTGCCGTTAAGTGTCACTTTGAATTGACCCGGCAAATGCTTGTAGCCAAGTTCCGAGTCTTTGGTAAAAAAGTTACCTTTGGGTTCGACGGCAACATCAACATTTTCTATTTGCCAGGGTTTGTATCCCGCAACTCGCAAGACAATTTCAGCCGTGGTGGTGGATAAAAAAATTGGAAAAATTAGATATGTTATTAATCTGAAAGCAACATTTTTAGCAAAATCTTTTTCGATCATTAACATAATATGAAACGTCAGCAAAAGTATAATAAACTGCCATGCCAGTATTCTCTAGTTCATGGATCTAATTTAATTAGATTGAGCGCACCAATATCAGCAACGGGCTAGAAGCCCGTTCCACAATAAAATCTACTCTTTGTGGAACAGGCATCTTGCCTGTTCTTAAGAATGGTGCCACATCTCAGTTTAAACTCACATCTTGCACCAATATCAGCAACGGGCTAGAAGCCCGTTCCACAATAAAATCTACTCTTTGTGGAACAGGCATCTTGCCTGTTCTTAAGAATGGTGCCACATCTCAGTTTAAACTCACATCTTGCACCAATATCAGCAACGGGCTAGAAGCCCGTTCCACAAAAAATAAACTTGATTGTGGAACGGGCATCTTGCCCGTTCTTAAAAAGAGTGCAAAATATTGGTTTCAGCTAATTGAGTGATTCCTAATAACCAGGCTCTTCCTCGTACTCAGGAGTCTTAGTTTTCTCAGGGATATTCACGCGAGGAGCCTGGTAAGGCTTCGGTGCCTCATCGTCAGCCCAAGCATCAGCCTCCACATCATCTTCGTACTCCACCAGCGGCTGCTTCGGGCGAGAAATCTCGGCGCGAGTGTATTGTGGCTTCGCCTCGTACTCCTCCTCCTCGTAATCGTCCTCCTCGCCGCCCCAATTATCCTCTTCGTAATCCTCGTAATCGTCGATGGGCTGCTGCTGTACCTGCACCGCGCGCATCGGCGGCTGGCGAACCGCAGGCCGATTCCACTCTAAATCCTCATCCCAAGGAACTTCCTCCACAGCAGGCGCAGCTACGCGGCTCCGCATTTCCGGTGCAGGTATCCGCACGCCTGGGCCCAATTGATTTCCCGTAGCCACGGGTTTCGGATAATAACCTGCCTCGTCCTCTTCTCGTTCCCAAGGTGCTTGGCCCAAACCAACGCGCTCCAGCAAACCCACACTAAGCTGCCTGAGCCTTTCCTCGGAACCTTCAAACACAATCAAGCGATTCGGGCCGCTGCTGACAATTTCTTCAATCCCCAACTCGTAAGTGCTAAGAACTTGGTCAGGGATTTGGGGGATTCCCAGAGAAGCGATAATTATAGAAACTAACTTACCGTCTTCGGGGTCGAATCTAAAGCCCCGCACCCTACCCAAAAGTTCGCCGGTTTCGGTAATAACTTCGCTGTTAATCAAAATGCTGTAGACTTCAACATCAACATCATCTTCGATCGCGCTCTCATCTTCCACCAACAGCACGTCGCCGATTTCACTGACATTGCTGAGGAACATAAACCTCGGCATTCCAGCGACCGCAAATATATTATCACGCAGACCGATCGCCACAACTTCCCGCCGATCGATGTCCACCCACAATTGACTAACCACCCCCAAGCGTTTACCTCTGTCGCGGGTGATGACCTGAGTGCCTAGAATATCGGAGCGTTGGCAGATTTGTTCGGATGTCATTCTAACTTTAATCCTGATTTATTAAGTACATATATCACTCAACACGAGCGTTAACATAAACTCCGGGACTACAACTTCAGTCAGTCGATTTTAGATTTTAGATTTTAGATTTTAGATTTACTCCACAGAGGAATGTGGGAGCTGGAACTAGGGTCTAAAATTTTGATCTATCCACGACTGTTGTCGGCGGCTTGTATCCGTTTTTGGGTATGGTCATCAACAGACACTCCGGGACTACAACTTCAGCCCTATGACTTGAGTATAAGCTCCCCGCGCTTGAGTAACGCCAATTGTACGCTCAGCCGATTGAATCATAGGTCGCCGCAAACTCACAACAATAAACTGGGCTTGTTCAGACTGTCGTTTTATCATTCTAGCTAATCGCTCCACATTTGCCCCATCCAGAAACATATCCACTTCATCAAAAGCGTAGAACGTAGACGGGCGGTAGCGTTGCAGCGCAAAAATAAAACTCAGCGCCGTCAACGACTTTTCGCCTCCAGACATGGAAGCCAGCCGCTGTACGGGTTTGCCCTTCGGGTGAGCCACCAAATTCAAGCCACTGCTGAAGGGGTCTTCCTGGTCATCTAGCTGGAGATAGCCATCGCCTTCGGAAAGTTCCGCAAAGATAGTCTGGAAGTTCTCGTTAACCGCGTCGAAAGCTTCTTTAAAAGCGCGCCGCCTGAGTGTGGTAAAATTTTCGATTCTCAACAGCAGTTCAGTGCGTTCTCCTTCCAATGTCGTCAATTTTTGACTTAATTCTTGAAGGCGTTCTTGAGTGCGGTTGTACTCTTCCAAGGCTAGCATATTGACTGGTTCTAAAGCTTGAATGCGCTTGGCGATCGCCTTTACTTCCTGCTGCAATTCCGTCAAATTGGCTTTCTCGACATTTTCAGGAATTGACGGCACGGGGTCGGGCATTTCCGCCCGCTGCGTTTCCAAGAGAGTGCGGATGGCGGCTAATTGTTCCCGGCGTTCTTGCTGGGTTTCGTGCAGTTTTTGCAACTGCCACTGTAACTGTTGTTTGGCTAAATGCTGTTCTCGCAATTGAGATTCCGCCCGATCGCGCTCTCCCTTTTCCACGCCCAATTTTTCCTCAATTTCCCCCAAAGTCGCCTTAGCTGCGGCAATTTGTCCATCGAGTTCTAACTGCTGCGAAACAATGCGATCGAGCGCATCCGCCCCCGCGTTTTGCTGCACTTGCCATTCCTGCAATTTCTCGCTGCCTTCCTTAATTTTCTCTTCCAAGCGCCCGAATTGATTTTCCAAGTCTACAAGGCGCTGCTGGACGTTTCTCAGAGCCAATTCTCGCTCTTGGAGTTGCGCTTCCAAAGCGCGCAAACTCGATTGCATTTGCTGCCATTCGCTGTGACTGTTCGACTCTTCCAACTGCGCCAAAGTTTGCCGGTACTGCTGCAATTGAGTTTCCTGTGCCGGCAATTCTCGTTCCAGCAACTGCAATCTCGATCGCGAATTAGTTAATTCCTGTGTATTTTTCGCAATTTGCGATCGCACTTGTTCCTGTTGCGCTTGCAAATTCTTAATTTCTGAATCCAACTGTTCCAAGCGCAACTGATGTTCGCGCAAATTTTGTTTCGCTTCCATCAATTCTTGGCTGCGAGTTTTGACTGCTAGTGAAGCGCGATCGATCGCAATTTTGCACCGTTCCAAAATCCGCTCAATTTCCTCCAACCTTTCTTGCAGAGATGCGATGGTTCGGGCTTCACTAGCAGCCTCACTCGCCTCAACCGTGCCAAAATGCAAGGTAGATCTATTAGTAGAACTTCCCCCAGTCATCGCCCCGCTAGTTTCCAAAATTTCCCCGTCCAAAGTGACAATCCGGTACTGTCCCAAATAGCGGCGAGCATCGCTGAGGTTGCTAAACACAACCGTACTGCCAAAAACGTAAGCAAAAATTTCCTGATACCGCGAATCGCAATCAATCAAATTAACAGCCGCATCCACAAACCCAGCCGCGCGCCGCAAATTTTCATTCACCGAATACCTGCCGCCCCTAATCTTATTCAAAGGCAAAAAAGTCATCCTTCCCGCCCGTTTTTGTTTCAACAATTCGATCGCAGCAGCAGCCACGCTGTCATCTTCCACCACCATATTTCCCATGCGCCCGCCCGCCGCAATTTCCAGAGCCAACTGATAGCGCGGTTCCACCCTACCCAGTTGAGCCACCAAGCCGCAAACTCCGCCAATTCCGCTTTGCGCGACAATTTTGGCAGTAAACGTTCCCGTCGCTTCTTGCAGTGCTTGAAACTGCACTTCTAGTTTGTCTAATTTGCGCTGTCTTTCCCGCTGTTCTTCCAACAAACGAGTTTGAGTTTCCTGTTGCAGTTGCAATTCTTGTTCGGCTTCGACTAAAATTTGATTCAGCGATTCTACTTGCAAAGATGCCACGCCTTTGGTTTCCACAAGGCGATATTGCTGCTCTTTTTTCGCTGCAATTTCCTGTTCCAATACTTGCAGCGATTGGTTTTGTTCTTGAATTTGACTTTGCAGGCGATCGGCTCTTTCGCCAATGGTAGCTTGTTCTGTACGCTGCGGTTCCAAAGTTTGTTGAATTGTTTCGATTTGGCGGTGCAGTTCCGTTTGCTGCTGTACCCAAACTTCGGCCGTGGAGGCGATCGCATTTGCAACTTCCCGACTTTCATCTAAACTTTGCTGGGCTGCGTCCCGCTGTTCCTGAAAACTCCCCTGCTGAGACTTAACATAAGATATTTCTATCTCAATTTGCTCCAAACTTTGCCGGAATTGCCGAACTTCTTCCTCGGTTTGTGCTATATTAGCCGCCATTTGCCCAGCAGTTTTTTCCAAATCCTGTTTGCGGTTTTGCAGTTGTCGCCGTTCCGCTTCCTGAGTCGCAATCGTCGCTTGCAAAGCCAACAATTCCGACTCTCCCAAAGCTTTAACGCGGGCATTCAGCGCGTCTAGTTCGGCGGTTGCTGCTTGAATTTGGGTGCTAATTGTTTGCAGTTGTTCGGTAAGAGATGCCGAAGTGCGATCGCCCGTTTCGATTTGTTCGCGCAGTTTCCATTCTTGCTGCTGCAATTGCCGGAATTTCAGCACAATTTCCCATTGCGACTTTTCTTGAAATTCCGCCCGCAGCTTTTGATATTTTTCCGCTTTTGTGCGATCGGAAGCAAGTCTATCGCGCTGAGACATCAGCTCTTTTTCTACAATCCTGCTGCGTTCTTCCACCTCCTTAACTTCATCCAACTTCTGCCTAGCTAAAGAGATTTTGCGATCGAACTGAGCCACCCCAGCCAATTCGTCAATGATTTCTCTGCGTTCCTTAGAATTCATCGAAATAATGCTGGTAACGTCTCCTTGTAGCACGACGTTATAGCCTTCGGGATAAATTCGTAAGCGGTTGAGTTGTTCGTGAAGTTGAGTCAGCGTGCAAGGTTGGCCGTTAATGTAATAAGTTGAAGTGTAAGTACCTTGGCGAGTTACCCGAAGTTTGCGCGTTACACTCCACTCATCCGATTTTGGATTTTGGATTTTGGATTTTTTATTAGTAGCGAGTAGTTGTCCGTTGTTGTCTTGACTTGCTGCGATTTCAATCTCTTCTACGTCTTCAACAGATAACTCATCCGATTTTGGATTTTGGATTTTGGATTTTCGATTGGCA
>NZ_JAUBOQ010000027.1:0-52530 GCF_036700325.1 Microcoleus sp. Z1_B2 | reverse complement strand
GATGATTGGCCGTTGTTGTCTTGAGTTTCGGCAATTTCTATCCCTTCGACTTCCTCTGCTTCAACAGATAACTCATCCGATTTTGGATTTTGGATTTTGGATTTTCGATTGGCAGATGATTGGCCGTTGTTGTCTTGAGTTTCGGCAATTTCTATCCCTTCGACTTCCTCTGCTTCAACAGATAACTCATCTGCTGCATTTTCCTCCTCATCTTCATCCTGGGCGAACCATTCGTCCCCCACATCTTCCAACGCAAAAGTCGCAGTCACGCTAGCTTCGATCGTACCGCGTTTGTTTTGGGCGCTGTTCACCAAATCCGGCAAACGTTCAGCCCGCATTCCCTTAGAACTCGAAAGTCCGAGACAAAACAGCAAAGCGTCGAGGATGTTGGACTTCCCAGAACCGTTGGGCCCGGAAACCACAGTAAAACCGGGCAGCACGGGAATGGCCGTCGTGCCGCCAAAAGATTTAAAGTTAGTCAGTTCGATCCGTTTAATGTGAACCATATGCTAGGAGTAGCTTTGGCTGCTTCGTGAAACTTATCTAAACTTGTCTAAACTCATTTTTAGACACAATTCGATTTCACTTCCTACGCTGTTGGGTAGACGGCTAATCCCAAGATAAGTAGGCTATTCCCCTCAAGCCGAGGGTTCCCAATTTAAAATATTCAAACTTGCGTTAAAATCCCGCTCCAAAGATATGCCACAAGTAGGACAGTCAAAAGTCCGAACGCTTAGTGGCATATCTTTTTTTGTGCCACAATTTGAGCAAGTTTTCGTACTAGGGAACCACTGGTCTACTAGCACTAAACTAGCTCCATACATAAGGCATTTGTAGTCGAGCTGACGTTTGAATTCGTAAAATCCCAGGTCAGATATTGCTCCAGCTAACTTATGATTCGCCATCATTCCTTGAACATTCAAGTTCTCAATCTTAATTAGCTTGAAAGTTTTAGCTAGGTAAGTTGTTAACTTGTGAAGGAAGTCTAAGCGAATACGAGCGACTCGTGCATGGATCTGACTAATTTTGTTGTAGGTTTTGCGCTGATTTCGAGAGCCTTTTACCTGTTTAGATGCTTGGCGCTGTAAAGTAGCAAGCTTGGTTTTCGCTTGCTTTAGCGGCTTTGGTGCATCAAAACTCTGTTGGGTTGATAGCGTGGCCGCATACTTGATGCCGACATCAATTCCTACAGAACCTTCAGACTGCCCACCGGGCAGGCGCTCTGCATCCACACAAAAGGAAACAAACCAGCGATTACCTTCTTTTGAAACCGTAAAAGTTTGAGAAATAAAACCACATTCTAACGGCTCAAAAAGTCGAAAAGTTCCCAACGTAGGAATCTTGATAGTGCTACCAGCGACTAACAAAAGTTTACCGTTAGATGAATCAACCGTAAAAGATTGACCGTCTCGCCGGCTGGCGAACTTCGGATGACCTGCTTTCCCCGAACGATATCGACTAAAAGCATCTTTTAAGTCAATCAAAGCGTTTTGATAAACTCGGCTAGACAACTGGTTCATCCAAGCAAATTCAGACGTTTTCTTGACGTGATTGGTGAGAACCTTCTTGACTTCGTTGAGTACCTTCGAGTCGGTAAATTTCCCCTCACTGTACATTTGAGTTCGCAGGCTCAACCCAAAATTGAAAACTACGCGCCGGAATCCTGCGTGTTTTGCCATCAACGTCGCTTCCTTGTTATTTAATTTTAGCGCCCGCTTGACAGCAAACATGAAACTTCCTCTCGGTGATTAACTGTGAATAAGTTTAGCAAAGTATTTGGCACTTAAGTTTTACTCTAGGTTGTTGTCACAGGTTAGCACAGGCAATGGGGCGATCGACAATGTGTTAACTTTCTAGCATTGTCGATCGAACAGATATCTTACACCTTTGTCAACAACCCAGCCGGCTTTTACTTCAAAAGATCGTTGACAAAGCTATAACATCTGTGATCCGAGCGACCGCTACAAATGAACGTAAATTTTGATACAGATAATTTCATGAGACTCGATCGACATTATTTATGCGATTAAACCTGAAAGCCTTACCCAGACTGAAGCTTGGCAAATATAATGCCGAGAATCCCTAATGTTACCCCTAGACATATAAAAACTTTCCGGTAAAATCGAACCAAAATTAATAATGTATAAAGTAACGAAGCGAATTATGGAGGGCAAACCCATTACACCAGCTCAGAACTCATCTAACCTGCCAGCTTCACCTGAAAGCGACCAACAAGTATTACAAATTTGGGGTCGCCAGCCCCTTAAAGGACACGTCAAAATCAGCGGCGCCAAAAACTCGGCCTTAGTCGTCATGGCAGGAGCCCTGCTATGCCCAGAGGATTGCCGTCTCCGCAACGTTCCCGGTCTAGTCGATGTCGCCCGCATGGGGCAAATTCTCTCGGCTGTAGGAGTCAAATTACAGCAGCACGGGGACGTTTTAGACATCAACGCCAGCAACCTCATAGACGCTCAAGCCCCCTACGAATTAGTCAGCCAACTGCGGGCGAGCTTCTTTATTATCGGCCCACTGCTAGCGCGTTTGGGATTTGCCAAAGTACCCTTGCCCGGTGGGTGCGCCATCGGTGCCCGACCCGTTGAACTCCACGTTCGCGGTTTGCAAGCCCTCGGTGCCGAAGTCCACATCGACCACGGCACCGTTCACGCTTACGTCAAAGGGCCGAACCGCCGCCTGAAAGGAGCCAAAATTTATTTGGACTACCCCAGCGTTGGCGCAACTGAAACTTTGATGATGGCGGCGACTCTGGCCCAAGGAGAAACCGTGATTGAAAATGCGGCTCAAGAGCCGGAAGTCGCAGATTTGGCGAATTTCTGCTGCGCCATGGGAGCAAAAATTCAAGGCGCTGGCACGAATACGATCGTCATTTCGGGAGTTCCCAAGCTGCACGCGGTAGACTATCCAATTATTCCCGATCGCATTGAAGCCGGAACATTTTTAGTAGCCGGAGCCATCACTCACTCCGAAATCAGTTTGTCGCCGGTAATTCCCGACCACCTGACCGCAGTCATTGCCAAATTGCAGACAATTGGGGCGAAAATTATTGCAGAATCCCCCGACATTTTGCGGATAGTTCCCGGCCAAACTCACTCGGCCACAGACATCGAAACTCTGCCTTACCCTGGTTTCCCCACAGATATGCAAGCTCAGTTTATGGCTTTGCTGACGCTGAGCGAGGGCGACAGCTTGATCAAAGAAACCGTGTTTGAGAATCGCTTGCGCCACGTAGCAGAACTCAACCGCATGGGCGCCGACATTCGCCTTAAAGGCAATGTCGCGATTGTGCGCGGAGTGTCGCGGCTGTCGGGTGCGCCGGTAGTGGCAACAGATTTGCGGGCTTCGGCGGCGTTAGTGTTAGCGGGACTTGCAGCCGATGGTGTCACCACCATCAGCAGCTTGCAGCATTTAGACCGCGGCTACGAGCAGTTAGAGGTGAAACTGCAAAAATTGGGCGCGAATTTGCGACGCGTGAAAGAGGGTACAGACCCGGCGACTGCTGAGGCTCCTGTCAATCCCGTGCGATCGGGTTTAAACTGTTAATTAGTCATTAGTCATTAGTCAGCAGTCATTAGTCATTAGGAAGAAGGAAAAAGGAAGTTCGGCAACGGATTCTGTAGCGGATGTAACGGATGTCAGGAAGAAGGAAGAAGGAAGAAAATTCCCAATTCCCAGTTCCCAATTCTCAATTCCCAATTCCCAATGACCAATGACTAATGACCAATGACCAATGACTAATGACTAATGACTAATGACTCAGGATTAAAATGTCGAACATACCGCTCATCGGTTTGAAAGCAGACCAGTTTCGCCACCCCCTAGACTTGGAAGCTACCAGCACTCTCAAACAACTGCCCGGCCTGGATTTGATGGTGCGGCAGTTGCTGGGACAACTGGGCGAACAGTTTTTCATGCTGGAAAATCTGGCTTCCAGCGTCCAAGTCGGGGAAAATCAATTGCCCCACCTGCATCAATTGTTGTTGGATGCCTGCAAAACTCTGGATTTGGAACCGCCGCAGCTTTATGTCCGCCAGCATCCGATGCCGAATGCTTACACCTTCGCGATGCGGGGAAAACAGCCTTTTGTGGTGATGCACACTTCTCTGATTGATTTGCTCACAGATGAGGAAGTTAAGGCAGTAATTGCTCACGAGTTGGGGCATTTGAAGTGCGAACACGGAGTTTACCTGACTCTGGCTAATTTAATTGTGTTGGCCGCCGGCCAAATTTCGCCGGTGGGAGCCGTGCTCGCCCAGGGTTTGCAGGCGCAAATGTTGGAATGGTTGCGGTGTGCGGAATTTACGTGCGATCGCGCCGCCTTGCTCGCCACTCAAGACCCAAGAGTGGTAGCATCGCTGTTGATGAAACTGGCCGGAGGTTCGCCGACTTTAGCTCCCAAACTGAATGTCGATGCGTTTTTGGCGCAGGCGCGGGCCTACGATGACCTCAGCAGCACTCAACTGGGAGAAATGCTCAAACAAGCTCAAACGGCTCAGTTGTCCCATCCTGTACCAGTATTGCGCGCCAGAGAGATCGATCGCTGGGCAAGTTCAAAAGATTATGAATCTTTGCTTGCAGGAAATCGATCGGTGTGTTATGATGGTGAAACGAAAAAGGGCGGGTGGCGAAATTGGTAGACGCATCAGACTCAAAATCTGACACCGAAAGGTATGAGAGTTCGATTCTCTCCCCGCCCACTACTAAAGAAGCTTAATAAATTTAGGGTTCCAGATGATAAGTCTGGAACCCTAATTTATATTGGGTATCGGGCATTGGGCATCGGGCATCGGGCATCGGGCATCGGTAACAACAGTCATTAGTCATTAGTCATTAGTCGTTAGTCGTTAGTCAGTCAACAGTCAACAGTCAACAGTCAACAGTCAACAAATTTTATGGGTGAAATCGCCGCTTTAGGCGCTGCATTTGTCTGGGCTCTATCTTCCACCATCTGGCAGCGAGTGGGACAGCAAATCCCCGCAGTGGTGCTAAACTTGCTCAAAGGCGCGATCGCCCTTTTCATGCTCCTTGCCACTGTACTAATTTTAGGTAAACCCTTACCCGCAATCAACCCTAATATTTTAGCAATGCTGCTGATCGGCGGCGCCCTAGGAATTGGCATCGGAGACACCGCTTTCTTTATCGTATTAAAATATTTAGGCGCGAGGCGAACGCTGCTTTTAGAAACCCTATCTCCCCCTTTAACAGCTTTATTGGGCTTAATATTTTTGCAAGAAAAGTTATCGCCCATTGCTTGTACTGGCATTCTTTTAACAATCTGCGGCGTAGCGTGGGTAATTGCAGAACGAACAGCCGAAACAACCTTACCATCAAAACATCTTTGGCAAGGATTAGCCATTAGTTTATTAGGACAAACATCCCACGCCGCTGGAGCTATTTTATCCCGCGCCGCCTTCACTCAAATAGATATTGATCCCCTGTGGACTGCGGCTTTGCGTTTGAGCGGCGGCATGGCAGTTATGCTATGCTTTTTGAACCCAAAAAATCTTGATAGTTTCAAACAATTAAAAGCGCCAAAACTATTAGGTGCAATAATTATAGCAGCTTTTTTAGGAACCTATCTCGGAATTTTTCTGCAACAGACTTCGCTGAAATATGCACCCGCAGCAATCGCTCAAGCACTCAGTTCTACCAGTCCCCTATTTATACTGCCTTTAGCGGTGCTGGCGGGCGAAAAAGTGAGCCTTCGGGCTGTTGTGGGGGTAGTTGGTGCGATCGGCGGAATCGCCTTATTATTGGGTTTGAAGTGATGATATTTTAGAGAGAAGTGTGGCGTGTCGCTAAACAATCAAAAAATAGGCTCTTTCTTAGTTAGTGTCCTTAAATATTAGTTTAAGTAGCCAAAAACTCAACTAGGTCTGAATTGACTGAAAAAACGCATCATATCAAATCCGACAAGTTAAAATAAAACTCTACGGAGAGATTGAGAAGCAAATTGCAACCGATCGCCCGAAGTAAGAGGAAGTGATTTATGCTTCTCATACTTAGGTAAAACAACTGGCAGAAATCCGTAAGGATTTTGACCTGATTATCCCGTACATCACGCAGGTAACAGCTAATCCGAATACTTGAAGCTGAAAAAGTGCGATCGCCCTTACATCCCAAATTGTCAAAAAGCACGCGCGGCGCAGCTATCCCGTAGGGAATCGCCCTTATATTATTTAGAGAAGAAACGGCCCGAATAATATTTCTTCATCGATTCGTGAGAAATAATCCCATGACAAGATTCGTCTCTCGGCAAATCTCCTCTCGCTTCCAGCCAAGGCATTTCACTGCAAATCATTCGTTCCAAAGTTTCATCATCATACTCAAAATATGCCTCCGCAACTTCTTCGATAAATTGCCCAACTTTTTGGGGAATTTTCGGTTGTTCGATTTTCTCTGTAATGCGTTCCCAACTAAATTGGCGTTGATACTTTTCTAATAAATCAGGAATAACCGGCCCGTGAATCCCTGCTTGAAAATCTGCATCAAATAGTGGCTTTCCGTAAACTCCTAAATACCAAGCTTGAGCGTAATATATAAGTTTTTGTAGCTTGTAGGCGTTGATTGCTACATTAGTTTGGGCGGCTAACCAAATAAAAGCATTTGCAATATCTTGCTCACTCACTTTTACTGAATTACCGGGAACCGCAACAACTTTGAGTTGATTTTTGCCTATCTGTTCCAATAGTTCCGAAACTGACAAGTTAAATTCTGCGGCAATTTGCTCAACTCTTTGCCAAACTGGAGAACTCACAGTTATTTGATATTCATTTTTTGTTGAGATAGCTTCAGTCATAGCCGTCCTTATAGCTGACTTAAATAATTCTAGCAAACAGTGCGGAATAATGACTGACGTAATAGCGATCGCCCTTACATCCCAACTTGTCAAAAAGCACGCGAGGCGCAGCTATCCCGTAGGTAATCGCCCCTGCTTGACCGATCGCCTCCACTCTGGTTAATATACAAGAGTAAGCTTTGGAAAGAGTGCTTGAAACTGCCCAATTATGAAAGAGCAGTCGTTCCTGAAAAGAAAATTACCGAATATCTGCTCTCACTCACCCACCGCGACGGGAAAAGCAAAGCAAAATTTTTTTTACGGTTTGGCTTTTCAGTTGATGCTTGGGAAATCATGGCAACGGCCTTGCTGCGTCATGCCGCCGACCATGAATTAGCTAAAATTGAAGAATCTCCTTTTGGCAGTCGGTACGTTATTGAAGAAGAAATGCTAGCAGCAGATGGCAGAAAACCCTTTGTGCGTTCTGTTTGGTTTATTGAAACCGGAGGCGACACTCCCAGGCTAGTAAGTGCCTATCCACCAGATTAAAAAATAAAATGATTCAAGAACTTGACAGCATTGTTTTAACAATTGATATCCCAGAAAAAAAATTAAGCCAAGGCGATATTGGCACTGTTGTTTTAGTACATCAAGGTGGGGTAGGATATGAAGTAGAATTTGTTACCTTGACGGGGAAAACATTAGCTATTATTTCACTCTTTAGCTCCCAAGTCCGTCTCATAGGTGATAGAGAAATTGCTCACGCCCGGATGCTAGCTTGAGCCCTATCTAAATGGAAGCGAAAATTATAAGGAAAAATCCAAGCTTCACAGGCATCATTTACCAAGAAGAAGATATGTACATTGCCGAATGTCCTGAAGTCAGCACGGTTGACCCAGGCGAAACCATAGAAGAAGCGATCGCCAATCTTAAACAAGCTACAAAACTCTATCTCGAATAATGTCCATTATTAGAACCCCGACTTATTAAAGAAGCCGAGGCTCTAGCTACTCTTACAAATTGCAACTCATATCCCCAGATAATTGACTGAAACGCGCATTTTCCCGATAGTCTACCGGACAGTCAATCACGCAAGGGACATCTTGAGCAAGGGCTTCTTTCAGAATCGGAATAAAATCTGTTGCAGATTCCACTCGATAGCCTTTTAAACCCATACTTTCCGCAAATTTCACAAAATCGGGATTGCCAAATTTGACGAAATCGGAATGACCAAAATAATCTTGCTGCTTCCATTCAATTAACCCGTAACCGCCGTCATTAAATATCAGCGTCACAAAATTAGTACCGACTCGCAAAGCAGTTTCTAACTCTTGGCAATTCATCATAAAACCACCGTCGCCGGTGGCGGCTACTACTTTGCGATCGGGATAAACGAGTTTTGCAGCTACCGCACCCGGAATCGCAATTCCCATCGCCGCAAAGCCGTTGGAAATCAAACAGGTATTCGGGCGATCGCAATGATAGTGCCGCGCGATCCACATTTTGTGAGCTCCGACATCAGATATAAGAATATCTTCCGGGTCCAGGATTTGCCGCAAATCGTAAATGAGTTTTTGTGGCTTGATCGGGAAACCGTCGTCGGCTGCATATTGTTCGTACCCAGCCCGAATATCCGCCCGCAATTGCTTAGCAAAAGGGTCTACTTTCTCCATGCGATCGGCACGCTGCAAAATTTCATTGAGAGAATCAGAAATATCCCCCACAACTTCTATAAGAGGAATATAACTGCTGTCAATTTCTGCTGGCAGAGCTCCAATATGAATAATCGGAATTTTTCCTTCAGGATTCCACTTTTTCGGGGAATATTCAATCAAATCGTAGCCAACAGCAATCACTAAATCCGTTTCTTCAAAAGCACAGCTAATGTAATCGCGTTTTTGCAAGCCCGTCGTCCACAGTGCCAAAGGATGAGTGTAAGGAATCACACCTTTGCCCATGAAAGTATTAGCTACAGGGATATTCAATCGAGTAGCAAATTGTGTCAAAGCATCGCTGGCGTTAGCGCGGATCGCACCGTTTCCTACTAAAAGCAGAGGACTTTTTGCCTTGGAAATTGCCACAGCGGCTTTATTCAAGCTTTGGTAAGCGCCAAAAGTTTTTTCGCGGTTGTCTTTGGTGAGCGGATCTCCTTCAGCAGGCATGGCTGCGATGTTTTCAGGTAAGTCAATGTGAACTGCTCCCGGCTTTTCACTTTGAGCTACTTTAAAAGCTTTGCGGACAATTTCTGCCGTCGTGCTGGGGCGAACAATTTGAGCATTCCACTTAGTAACTGGCGCAAACATGGCGACCAAATCTAAATATTGGTGCGATTCTATGTGCATTCTGTCTGTGCCGACTTGTCCGGTAATTGCTATTAAAGGAGCGCCGTCTAAGTTGGCGTCAGCAACTCCTGTCATTAAGTTAGTTGCCCCAGGGCCCAAGGTGGACAAGCAAACGCCGGCTTTGCCGGTGAGACGACCGTAAACGTCTGCCATGAATGCGGCGCCTTGTTCGTGGCGAGTAGTAATAAATTTAATTGAAGAGTTTCTCAGGGCTTCTAGAACTTCTAAATTTTCTTCTCCGGGAAGTCCAAAGACGTATTCGACGCCTTCATTTTCTAAACATTTTACCAATAGTTGAGCTGTGTTCATTTCCGTTTCTCTCCTCGGTTAATGGTTTTTTTGTCTTTTTCAACCGATCGCAAAAATACTAAATGGGAATTTTTAACCGCAGATAAACGCAGATAAACGCAGACTTATGTAGATTTGTGCGATCGGTTGAGAGAGTGGGAGCTTATTTCACCCACACTGTTTTTATGTTAACAAATTCGTGCATTCCTTGGATGCTCAATTCGCGTCCGTAACCGGAGCGTTTGATACCGCCGAAGGGCAATCTAGGGTCGGATTTTACTAAACCGTTGATGAATACCGCGCCCGCCTCTAGTTCGGAAATAAATCGATCGCTCTCTGAGTTTACTGTAGTCCAAGCTGACGCACCCAAGCCAAAAGATGTGCTATTTGCGAGTTCGATCGCCTCCTCGATGCCTGCAACCCGGAATACTAAAGCTACGGGCCCGAAAAATTCTTCTTGACGGGCAGAGGCATTCGGCGGAATATCTGTCAGAATAGTTGGCAAGTAGAAATTGCCGGCTTTCTCTGACAATGGGCGGCCACCTGTCAGAATTTTTGCTCCCGATTGGATGCAATTTTGCACTTGATTGTCCAAGTCTTTGAGGATGGCGGGAGTAGCTAAAGGGCCGATATCGGTTTCTGGCAACATCGGATCGCCTACTTTTAATTGCTCGAATTTTTCGACAAATCCTGTGATGAATTCGTCGGCTATCTCTTCTGCTAAAATAAAGCGTTTGGCGGCGATGCAAGATTGACCGTTATTGAGCATCCGGGATGTCACAGCAGTTGATAAAGCTGCTGCTACATCGGCGCTCGACATCACAATAAATGGGTCGCTTCCTCCCAATTCCAGCACTACTTTTTTCAAATTTTTGCCCGCATTTGCTGCCAAACTTTCACCCGCTGGTTCGCTACCGGTGAGGGTTGCTGCTTTTATACGATCGTCCGCAACGATATTGGCTACTTTGTCGGCGCCCACTAACAAAGTTTGAAAAACGCCTTCGGGAAAGCCAGCTTCCCTGAAAATTTCTTCGATTTTCAAAGCGCACTGAGGCACGTTGGAAGCGTGTTTAAGCAAGCCGACATTGCCCGCCATCAGCGCCGGCGCCGCAAACCGAAAAACTTGCCAAAATGGGAAGTTCCACGGCATAACGGCTAAAATAGCGCCTAGCGGTTGGTAGCGGACAAAGCTGCTGCTAGCGTCAGTGGTTGCCGGTATGTCTGCCATAAATTGAGCGGCATTTTTGGCGTAATAGCGACAAACTAAGGCGCATTTTTCGACTTCGCCGATCGCAGATTTGAGCGTTTTACCCATTTCCAGAGTCATCATTTCAGCGTAAATTTCGCGATCGCGCTCCAAGATGTCTGCAGCTTTCTGCATCCACAGAGCTCTCTGCTCAAACGGCAGTTGGCGGTATTTTTTAAAAGCTTGCTGTGCTAATTCCAGCTTAGCTTCGATTACCTCATCCGCGATCGGCTCGAAAGTTTTCAGCGTTTCTCCCGTTGCCGGGTTGATAGTAGCAATAGCCATTGTTTCATCTCCTGTGTGAAAAACACAAAACTCCCTGCTAGTTTTGAGCCGAGGCAGGGAGTTGTATCAAGGTATTACAAAATAGGAATTTACCAGCCACGTTTTCTTTCAGATTTTGCTAAGTTGCAAGTGCCGCGATTTGTTTAAATTTCTCTACTTTTTATTATAGTTCAGAGTCTCGATCGCAAATCTTAAGAAAATTTGTCTTTCTGAAATCACGCACAAATCACCAGAACACGCTAGACGGCCTGTTCTGTTCCACAAAAGTTAAATGTTCTTCTGGGGCGTCCCGCCCGCCCCAGACAGCTTGATTCACAATTAAAGGTGCAAGATGGAGGAAATATAAATATCTGATCGGGTGTCCCGCCCGCCTTGCATTCTCAAGAACAGGCCCGACGGCCTGTTCCACTAAACATTTCTCAATTCCTCTCCCTCAAACAGACTGTTCCTGAACGTAATCCTGCACGTAAGACTGATAGTAATACCTGCTGCCTTTATCGTTATTCGCCACCATTCCCAACAGCGGAATTCCCGCCATTTTCAAATCTTCAAAAGCCAACAACAGCGCCTCCCGCTCAGTTTGATGCAGCCCCACTACCAGCATCAATCCGTTAGTGTGAGCCGCCAACAAATTCGCATCCGCCAAACCCAAAAGTGGTGCAGTATCGTAAATAACTAAATCAAAATGACTTGACAAAGCTGCCATTAAATGCTGCATTTTTTTGGAAGAAAGCACCTTTGTGGGATCGAAAGGAACCGGGCCGGAAGTTAACACAAACAAATTTTCATCGCGGGGCGATCGCACAATCACCTGTTGCACATCCAGATCATCAGCAATCACATTGTGCAAGCCTTGCCAATTCGGTAAACCCAGCATTTCGTGTACCTGCGGGCGCCGTAAATCCCCATCCACCAACAGCACTTGCTGCCCCATTGCAGCCGCCGCCCGCGCCAGATTGACTGCTACCGTAGACTTGCCATCACCTACTTGACAAGAAGTAATTACACAAGAATTGATCGGAGTATCAACGTTTAGTAAGCGAATATTCGCATTGAGCGATCGAAAAGCTTCCTGAAAAGCATCCGTCGGCATCGGCGAAATTGCCACATCCACCGGGCTTGTCTCAGCAGGAGGAAGTCTCAAAATTTTATCGCTAGCAGGAATTACCCCCAACAAAGGCAGGCGAATCGACTGTTTAACATCCTCTGGAGTTTGGAACACCGTTTTATTTTTAAACCGTTCCGCCAACTGCGCCGCCAGCATACCAAACAGCATACCAGCCAATCCCCCCAAAGCCAAATTCAAAGGCATAATCGGAGCAACAGCCATCAACTCGCCATTTTTGTAACGCGGAATTTCAGGCTTAGCAATAACTTCCCAAGCCACCTCTTTTTTGCCCACAGCTTCAAGCTGCAAAGCTTGCTGTTTTGCCAGCAAACCATTCAGCGTATTGTTAGTCACGTCCAACTCGCGCTGCAAATCGGAATAGCGCCGCAAAATCACCGGGAATTTTTGAGAGTATTGATTCAACTGCTTAGCAGCTTGTTCCAAAACTTGATTCCGCACGCCCAGCACCTGAATTAAATTAGCAGTACCGATAAACTGCTCGATTAACTTAATCCGCACCGGATCTTGAAAAGCCAGCACTTGTGAATTTACCTTAGCCAAATCAGTTCCCAGAACTTGTTGGGCTTCTTTCTTCAATAAAGGAATCAGGTTTTTGCGCTGTTCTCGCAACAATTGCATTTGCGGAGTTTCGTCTGTAAACGTAGCCGAGTTAATCGCAATTTGCCCTTCTAATTGCTGCAATTGAGTCAGCATCCCTTGATAGCGGGGAGCTTGACTCAGAGCCGAGGCCATCAGCGCTTGCTTCTGGTTTAATCCAAGCTGATTTTGCAGATTGGAATAGAGCAATCTCTGCTGATTGAGCTGCGTTTGCGCTTCCAATCTTTGCGTTTGAAGTTCACTGATTTGCTGCGCGAGTTGTTGCGTTTGAATTTGCGGGTCGATGAAATTGTACTGCTGCCGCAACTTTTGAATTTCTGTTTGCAGAGCTTGTTGGCGTTTTTGCTGATTGGGAATTTTCGATTTTACAAAATCCAGAGTCTGACTAATTTGAGTTGTGGTATCTTGCACGCTGTAGTTGCGGTAGCCTAGCGCAACTTTTTCCAAAACAAACTGAATTTTTTTCGGATCGTAATCCCGATATCTAACTTCGATAATCTTGGTATTTTTGAATCGATTAATTGACAACCTAGTTTCCTGAGAAAACGGCAAATTATCTGCTTTTTGGTTCAAGAGGTAGTTGTAATTTATGTCAGGATACTTAGCCTGCAACTCTTTAACAATCGGCGCCATTACTTGCGGGCTTTGTAAAACTTGAATTTGCGATTCGTAGTCAAAACCAGCATTTTCTGTCGTCGCGGGCGCCGCTGGTTGCAGTTTCAGCTCACCCGAGTAAATTTTGGCTAAAGTATTTTGCGTAACGGCTGGTTCTACTAATAATTGAAAGCGCCCTTCGTACTCGCTTTTTTGATTCAGTGTCCAGGCGAAAACTCCGGTAGTCACTGCCGCTGCTACGCCGATTACTAAGATGGAGCGACTGCGGCAAACTTCCCAAAAAGTTAACTCTTCTGTCTCGGTTTTGTTGCTGCCTAAAAATTGATCTTCTCCATAAAGCCCAGAAGACATTTTTTGCAAATCAGCGGCTTTTTTATGATTAAACAGTGCTACTTGAGATTGTTTCCCTGGTTTCATTTGATTTCTACAACTTATTAGTTTAAACGTCTGTATTGGTGGCGGAGTTTCAGGAAATCGGTTGATTCCTCGATATTGCATTACCAAACCGCAATATTTTCTCTAAATCGGGTTTTTGAGGTCTTAATGCCAGTTTATTCAAATCACCGAAAAATATCGAACAACCGAAATATTCCTAACAGCGGGCTGAGAGGAGCGAGAGTCCCTCCTACATTATCCGAGAACGTAGCGCGACCCGATCGCCTTACCATAATTACATCATTATTTTTCAGTTTGGGATTAGTTTCTTCATTGGCAGTTGCAGAAAAATCCACCTTAACAGTTAGCTGCGAAACGGTGCCGTTAGGATTGAGGCGAATTAAATTCACCGAATCCATTTCTGCCCGCGCTTTATTAAAACCTCCCGCTGCTACCAGCGCTTGATTTAAAGTAGTGTTGGGCACCACCGCAATCGTTCCCGGTTTCACGACTTCTCCTACAATGTTCACCCTAATCGTATCCGGTGAAAAATTAGAATTAGCAACTTGTTCGTCTTGGGTTTCATCGAGGTTTTCGGCTTTGGGGACGATTACTGTATCTCCCTGTTGTAGCGCTAAATCTTGGGATACATCTCCCCCTTCCAAAAGTTGCCACAAATTGACATTAATAATTTGTTCTGTACCCGCCCGCGTCAGGCGGCGAACTTGTATTTGTCGGATATCAGCTACCGGCGTAATGCCGCCCGCCATTTTAATTGCCCTCGTTACAGTTTGCTGCAAAACACTTTCCCCGCCGTTGGTTTCGCTGGCAGCAAACAAACCAGAATTTTCACCCATTTCATTCTCTTGTACCCTACTTTGAGCCTCTTTTGTCAAAGTATAAGTACCGGGGCGAGTTACTTCGCCCACCACAGCAATATTAATTGGTTGAGTGCTTTGTCCGGTAATGTTAGCTACTGCTAAAGTCGGTGCTTCTTGGCGGTTGAGGCTAGTTACAGTGGGAATAAATATAGTATCGCCGTCGCGCAAAGTCATATCGGCCCGCAAATCGCCGTTTTGCAATAATTCCCACAAATCCACACTAATAATTTGTTCCGGTGCGTTGCGCTGGGGGCGGCGGATTTTGATTTGTCGCACGTCTGCTGACTGGGTAATTCCGCCTGCCATTCGCAGAGCCCGCGATATCGTTGGCATTTGAGTTCCCATTTGCTCTGCTGTGCCTCCGGGGCCTGCTGCTGAGGATATTGTATAGGCTCCGGGGCGGTTGATTTCGCCCGCGATCGCAATTTGCAAAGGACGCGGCGCCAGCAGTTTCAGGGTAATCCAAGGGCGTTTGAGGTATTTGCCGTATTTGTCTTTAACAGCATTAGAAGCTTGTTCTAGGGTCATCCCGTACACCGAAACGCTGCCAATTAACGGCAAACTCAGGGAACCGTCGGCCTGTACTTGGTGTTGACCGTTGGGGCCGCTGTATTCCGGGACGTTGAAGATGTCCATTTGAATACGATCGCCCGCGCCTAAAGTGTAAACTTCCGATCGTACACTTGAAGGTTCAGTTGCCGGAAATCCCGGAAATCCCGGCGCTGCGGGTACTGGTACAGGAACAGGAGAACCCGCATCCGCAGGAGGAGGAGGAGGAGGCATAAACTGGGCCGCTGCAGGAGATGAACCCACCGCCGCCAGCACTGACACTGTTAAACTTTGAATCATTAAACTTTTGACAGCATTGCTTGCCCAATAACTTAGCTTGCAGCTTTTGCTGGAAATGTCTCCCTGAGCCCCTCTTCTTGCAGGAAATGGGAGAAATTCTTCACCCTCCCTCTCCGCGAAGGGAACACAAGGGTGAGCTTTTTTCTCAAGTTGCACGCCGTGCGAATAACTTTTCACCACCATCGCTTTTTGCCCCTATCCTCATCCAACCCCGCCAACATCAAATGTAACCCAACTGTTCTAACTTGGTCAGAACTTTTTTAACACTCTCTTCCACAGTTTCTCGCTCTGTGTAACAAATAATCTCAGGATTAAGCGGTTCTTCATAAGGATCGTCAATTCCCGTAAAACCCTTAATTTCTCCTGCTCTCGCCTTAGCGTATAACCCCTTGACATCGCGACCTTCGCACACTTCTAACGGCGCTGTGATATATACTTCAACAAAATGGGGCTCCATTGCTCTAATTTCGTCGCGAATTGCTCTGTAGGGGCTAATAGCTGCGGTCATTACGGCTACTCCATTGCGGCTCAGCAGGTGAGCTACAAATCCAATCCGCCGAATATTAGTATCTCTGTCTTCTTGGCTAAATCCCAAACCTTTTGACAAGTTGGTGCGAACGACATCTCCATCTAATATTTCCACTTTGCAACCTCTTGCCTTCAATTCAGGTTCGAGAGCTTTGGTGATAGTTGTCTTGCCGGAACCGCTCAGCCCGGTGAACCACAAAATAAAACCTTTTTCCATTTTCAATTGCTTGGTTAGTAGTGAGTAGTGGGGAAATTACGCGACGTATGACTTTAGTGTCCCGGTTCCCCATTTTCTGATTCTTTTTGATTTGAGATGCGATCTGACTTTCACAATAACTAATTTTTTTTTTTACCGCAGAGGACGCAGAGGACGCAGAGGTAGAGGGAAGAGGAGAAAGAGGTAATTTTAAAATCTGTAGGGTGCGCCGCCTGTGTACCCTTACATTCAATGGGCGCCAACGCCGAACATCTATCCTCTGGGTGCTTGTGGTCGCACCTTACATGATGAATGAGCCTCTTGCAATCTAAAATCTAAAATCTAAAATCTAAAATGGTATTGCCCATGTCTTCGGTCTTAAAAGCAGATGTTTTGGTAGTCGGTGGCGGCACTGGCGGCACTGCCGCAGCCGTGCAAGCAGCCCGCCGAGGGGCCAAAACTATTTTAGTAAGTGAATTCCCCTGGCTGGGAGGAATGCTGACTTCTGCTGGCGTTTCTGCCCCCGATGGCAATGAATTAGCAGCTTTTCAAACTGGTTTGTGGGGCGCGTTTCTCCGGGAACTCCAGCAGCGACAGCCGGGAGGTTTGGATTGGGGCTGGGTAAGTTTTTTTACTTACGATCCCCGCATCGGTGCTGAAATTTTTGCTGATTGGGTTAAATGTTTGCCGAACTTACAGTGGATTTCTGGACAAATCGCTCATGATGTGCTACGGGAAAGATCTCGCATTTCTGGCGTTCGGTTTGCAGATTTTACTGTTTCGGCCAAAATCACTTTGGATGCAACGGAATTGGGAGATTTGCTGGCTTTAGCGGATGTTGGGCACCGCTGGGGTTGGGAATTCCAAGCCGAGTGGGGAGAACCCAGCGCGCCGGCTGCCTCTAATGCTCTCACAGAGCGTTATTCGGTGCAAGCTCCGACTTGGGTGGCAATTATGCAGGATTTTGGTAAAGGTGCGGTGGCGCCAGAAATTCCCGCGCCGCCTGTTGAGAATCTCGATCGATTTATCGGTGCTTGGGACGGTTACACTCCCGAACAATTTCTCAATTACGGCAGGCTTCCGGGGGGATTGTTGATGATTAATTGGCCGATTCGAGGTAATGATTATGGTGAAGGAGTCGATCGACTAATTGCATCTAAAGCATCTCGACAAGAATTCCTCCAAGAAAGTCTCTGGCACAGTCAAAGTTTCGCCCGCTTCATTCAAACGCAACTCGGCCCCCGCTACGGCCTTGCACAGAATATTTTCCCCCTTTCAACGATCGACAATCAACAAAATTCTTCCCTTCTTTCTTCCTTTGCCTTACATCCTTACTACCGAGAAAGTCGGCGCTTGCGGGGAGTACAAACAATCAGAGAACAAGATATTTTGCCTATTGTCGGTGGCAGAGTCGCGAAGTTGCCGATAAATTCTGAGGGCATTTGTGAAACAATTGCGATCGGGAACTATGCCAACGATCACCACTACACCAGTGGCGACATTCCCTTGCAGCCAAAATCGATCCGCTGGGGCGGCCGCTGGACTGGAACTCCGTTTACCATTCCTTACAGCGCGCTAATTCCTGCGAGTACGGACGGTTTGCTAGTCTGCGAAAAAAATATTTCCGTATCTCACATCGCTAACGGTGCAACTCGCTTGCAACCGACGGTAATGAATATTGGACAGGCGGCGGGGATGGCGGCGGCTTTGTGCGCGGAATCTGGATGTCAGCCGCGGGAGTTGCCGGTGAGAGTTTTGCAGGAAGCTTTGCTGCAAGATTCCGAGGCGAGTGCGGCGGTTATTCCTTTATTTAATTTGACACGGGATCGATCGGACTGGCTGGAGTGGCAACGCTATTATCTCGATCGACCCCAAGCATATCCCGCCAGCGGCGAATGTCAGGAGTCAGTAGAAAAACCAAGCAGTCAAACAGCAAATACCCACAGCCAATTTTCTGGCATTTTCCGTCGCCTCGGCGAACAAGACTGGACACTAACGCTGACAAGCCCCGCATCTGCGGCCGGTCAAACTTGGCAACTCGTGACTTTGGACTCGGAAACCGACAAATTTTTACACAATTGCGAAACCGAAAAGCCTCTGACAGTATGGGGCCGGCTGAATTCGGCAGGTGCTTGGCTGCTGGCGGTAGCAGTAGAATAGAAGAGGTGAGGTTTTTTGCAGAGATCCGAAAATTCACAGAAATTTATCCTGATAGATCGGGGAGAGTCCGTATCAGTTAATAGACACTGACACGGATACTACCCATGCAAACTTACACACCAGTTGCTTTACTGAGTCTTTTGGACGTTACTTTGAGCGCCACTGTCGTTCGAGCCTTTGAATCCCTCGTCGGACTGCTGGAAGTTGCCACCGCTTCATACATTTTATCCGCCCAAACCGAACAAAGGGGCGATCGTTCTCCTGAAAGAGGCAGCGGACGCCGAGAGTTCAGTGAACCTAATCTTTACACTCATCAACTACAAGCATTTTAATGACATTGGACGAAAGCGATTTCCGTTATTGAGTTAGTTTCTGCCGCCCGTGTCGAGCGCTGAATCTGATTTCCTGGGATGATAGTTTTTCTGGTTTCCAAGGCAACTGCATTTCTTGTTTACAGTCATTAGGATATTCTTTTATGTGATGATAGCATATAAACCTTAAACCGCCATCTATCGAGACATTGAAGCTCGTATTTGGCGGTTTTGTATATTATTGCAACCTTCTGGGTAGTGCAATTAGGATTTTTTTTTACTGAAGCAAGAAATTTTATTTCATTTTACATCGACTTCTGGCTGCTCTCATAGATCAGATGCTACGCATCTAAAGTGTCTGTTGCTTCGGAAGGGGGAGAGGGTGAGAAAGGGAGAGGGAAAGATAATTTTCCGCTTTTTATACAATGATTTTAGGAGACAATTTAAAGGCGCGATAGCTTAACTAAAGCCTTTTTCCTTCTTTCTTTTTCCTTCTTCCTTATGATTCCTGATTCCTGATTCCTGATTCCTAATTCTCTAGTTTGATAATTTCAGGGAAATTCATCCTGATAGGCCAGGGTAAATGTCGTATCTCTAAATAGATACTGAGACGAATACTACCCATGAAAACCTACACTGCAATTGCTTTACTGAGCCTGTTGGGCATTACCTTGAGTGCCAGCGCCGCTCAAGCTTTTGAATCTCCACTCCCCATGCTCGAAACTGCCACCGCCCAATATATGTTGTCAGCCCAAACTCAACAAAAGCCCGAGCGTCCTATTAAGAGGCGAGGCAACCGCAGGGATTTTACCGAGTCTAATGTTTACACTCATCCGCTACAAGATTTCTAATCGCACTGGAGGCAAGTGATTACCACAAGTGAGTTGCTTTGGGTCGTTCATTCGATCGCTCGATCGGATTTTCTGGGATTCTAGTTTTTCAGGTTAAGCGACAACTGCACTTTTTGTGGACAGTTATTAGGAGATTTTTTTTAGTGTAAAAAATGTTAGCATATAAACGCGGAACCGCCATCTACCTAGAGATAGATTCTAGTATGTGGCGGTTTTGTATTGAAAACGCTTCAATTAAACAAGCACTAACCACAGGCCTCGGATCATCTGGGTTTTTCAACCGATATCCCTCGCCCCCCACGCCTTATTTTGGCGTTGCACAATTTGAGGCGGATTTTTGTGGGCTGTCCCGCCTGCTGTGAAAATACAGCGGACTGGCTACGATATCCCATCCCACCAAACTATCAAAATCTTCCCGCAATTATGCAACAGCCTTATTTTAGTTGATAAAACCGGGTTTGGGCATCCATGACTATTCAAGAATTAGGGGCTCGGAGTCGCCTCAAATTCCTGGCATCGCAACAGTTATTTACCTTCTCCCCCCCACAGGTAGGGTTTAATTTTCAACCGCTGCACTATAATAAACGTGCGATAACTAACTTATATATAGGTAAACTGTCAGCGCAGAGGGTGCAGCAATCTACTTAAATTGGCCACCAATAAGAACCACTTATGCGGTGTTGATAGCCTTTAAGCCCATGCCCCTGTTACCTCAGGGAAATTAACTAACCTGAATATTAGGGTAGCTGGCAAGCTTTCCGGCAACAGTCGGCTATGCTTGATTCGGCGCTCTCGCAATAATTTAATGGAGGATGACAAAATGCCTCCTAATTTGGCTATTTCGGGGATAGTGATGAAAAATGACTCTTTAGATCTGGTCAAAAGCCTCAGCCCTAGTGCAATGGATCAGATCATGCTATATCTGGCGTTTAGCGCCATGAGAACCAGTGGGCACAGGCACGGGGCGTTTCTAGACGCGGCCGCAACGGCGGCTAAGTGTGCCATTTATATGACTTATATTGAGGAAAAAAACAACCTGCGGATGACCGGACACTTGCATCACATTGAGCCTAAACGGGTGAAGGTGATTGTTGAAGAAGTCCAGGAAGCTCTGACTCAGGGAAAATTGCTGAAAATGTTGGGTTCGCAAGAACCTAGATATTTGATTCAGTTTCCTTATGTCTGGCTGGAACAGTATGGTTGGATGCCGGGACGCCCTCGCATTCCGGGAAACAATTTGACTGTAGATGAAAAAAAATATCTCGAAGGCAAGATTCCTCCGAATCCGCCGGATGCTCAACTGATCAATTCTTTTCAGTTTATGGAGTTGATTGAGTTTCTGCACAGGCGATCGCAAGAAGATATGTCTCCAGAAAGGCGAATGCCTTTGAGCGAAGCTCTAGCAGAACACATTAAGCGGCGCTTGATCTATTCTGGGACAGTAACTCGCATTGATTCTCCTTGGGGAATGCCGTTTTATGCCCTCACTCGCGCTACTTACTCTCCGGCAGAGCAGGAAGAGCGGACATTTACTATGGTTGAGGATACGGCTAGATATTTCCGGCTGATGAAGGATTGGGCGGAAAAACAACCGAATGTGATGCGAATTATGGAGACTTTGGATATTCCGCCGGAACGGCTCGACCAAGCTCTTGAGGAATTAGATGAAATTATTCGCAATTGGGCCGATCGCTATCACAAGCGGGGAGAACCGACGATGATTTTACAAATGGTTTTTGGGCCGCAAGACGACGCTTAGTTTGATTAACTATTAATCATTAGTCATGAGTTGATTGCTTGAGACTAATGACTAATGATTAATAGCTAATAGCCCTGGACGGGGCCACCGGCTTTTTTTCCAAAAATACTTTGTTATATCATGTCCGATCGAGTGACCGCGATTAAAAGGGCGGGTTTTTGAGATTGTCAATTATTGACAGATATTTTTCGTGAGGGGAGCCCCTACCGTATTAGGGGTAATCGACCGGACGTAATATTAATCGTTTGAATTCTCGTAAAAAACTAGGTTTCTTGGGGCGCGAATGCGTCCAGGATTAACTAAGTTAAAAAAGCTCTCCAGGTCGCAGCTAAAATAATCGCTGCGATCGCTCCTATGAGTGTATTAAAAAAATTTACCACCTCGTTGGTCAGCCACTCAAACTTTGATTGCACCGTCGCCCCAATCACGCTCTCGATGTTCGTGGCAATAAAAGCCGCAATAACACAAAAAACAATTCCTGTCAAGTCAATTAAACCGACGGCCCAACTCAAAAGCGCAATCAAAATTGAGCCGACAATACCTGCGATCGTTCCTTCCAAACTTACGGCCCCTTCCGTACCCCTAGGTACAGGCTGCAAGCTGGTAATCAAAAAAGTCCGCGAACCGTAAGCTTTGCCGATTTCGCTGGCGCAGGTATCGGAAAGTTTGGTGCAAAAACTCGCCGCGTAACCCAGCAATAACAGGGAAATAGCATCTTGTGGCACAGGCATCTTGCCTGTCTCTGCTAAAACAGACATCTTGCCTGTCTCTCCTAAAACAGACATCTCGCCTGTATCTCCTAAAATAGATAATGCCAAAACTCCCAAAGCGCAAAAAGTAGCGGTTAAAGCCGAACCCCAGACATTTTCTGGGCCTCTGGCGCCTGAACGCTTTTCGGCTATGCCTTCTGCTTCTTTTTGGGCTTTGCCGATGCGCGTAACTCCCGATCCGACAAGAAAGTAAAACATCACGACAGCATAGCCTTGCCATCCCAAACAGCCCCAGATGAGGACGCCCAATACCCAGCCGTGAAATTGCCCAGCAGGAGTGAGCAATTTTTTAGGAGCAATGGTGGCGATCGTGAGTAAAAATGTATTTAGGGCGATCGCCACCAACCAAGGATTAGACCAAGATAAATAATTAAAGAACAATTCTGAATTCGGCATTTAGTACCTCCATGAACCAAGTCTTATTTCATCTTGCCTTTCCCGTGACCGATATTGCCCAAACCAAAGCGTTCTACGTAGACGGGCTCGGCTGCGACCTAGGTCGCGAATCGCCAAATTCTGCGATTATGGGCTTGTGCGGCCATCAAATTGTCGCCCACGTCAGCCACGAACCTTTGACGCCTCAGCGAGGCATCTACCCCCGGCATTTTGGGTTAATTTTTACTTCCGAAGCTGACTGGGAAGCGTTGCTAGAAAAAGCCCAGCAAAACAAGTTAAATTTCTATCAAGAACCGAGACGGCGATTTGTCGGTTTGCCTACAGAACACCGTACTTTCTTCTTAGAAGATCCTTTCCACAATATACTTGAGTTCAAGTATTATTGTGAAGCTGAAGCAATTTTTGGTCGCAGCGAATACGCTGAAGTTGGCGATGCTGTTTGATTGCTGCGCGAAATAACAACCAGTTGCAGCATATCAACTTTCGGATTGAATCAAATCACCTGCTGGTGGATGTCGCCCTATAGCTTTGTCAGCAGTACGAATATTAATAACTCTTTCTCGATTTAAGACTAATGCTGTAACTGTAGCTCGTCCAATTGTAGTTAAACCAACTATTGATAATCCATCCGCCGACCAAATAAAATGTTCGTTCCAGGTATCTAGTCTGGGATTAAACAATGGTACTTCTACACTCGACTGGGTATCTATGGCTGTAGTTTTATCGGATTTTTGACGGTTGCAATGAAAGCAAGCTAGTGCCAAATTGTCAATATTGTTACTCCCTTTTTTAGTGAGAGGAATGATGTGCTCGATCGTAAACTCTACATACTGCCATTGTTCGGAAGCATGGCAATATTCACACAGACAGTTTGCTCTCTGACGAACTTGATTTTGGATATTCTCAGGAATTTGACGGCGAGCTGACATTTCTATACTGTAGGCTGAATCTGGCCCAAGAAAAGATTGCGGACAGTTCGATTGACAAAACTGAGGTAATCGTCGATTTCTTCGTAAAGATTCAGTTCTTGGTCTTCTTCGGGATTGAGTTGCAAATTTTGTTGTTTTTCCAACAGTTCTTCTATGCGATTTTTGACTGTTGTAGAGGCTCGAAAAATCGGTATTCCTTCCACTAATTCAATGCGAACGGCTCCTTCTATAGGCAGAGTGTCTCGCAGCTTTTCCAGTTTTGGCAGGACGATCATAATTGTTGATTTTATGGGTGTCAATTAAGATTATATCAATAAATTTTAAATCCGTCTAGCTAGACTCGAAAATACCGAAGACCGAACCCCTACTTTTAAAAAAAAATCGAGGTTTTCAAAGCAGAGCGTTTTACTTTACAGCCAGCTATTTATCAATCTTTAATGGTTCTGACAGTGCTTCAGCGACCGCTTTTAAACTGCTGGAATGCCTCGCCATCATGGCATGGGCAAAAACCGACAATTTTACTTCTTTGGCAACAGATATTTGGGAACTAGAAGCCGGTACGATGATGAAATCCCAATCTGTCCAAATCGAAGTAAAATTGAGCTTTTCCAACAAGGCAGAATCTCGATTTAAATCTTCCAGAAAAGCACTGCCGGGACGCATTTGGATACAGCCTTTTCCCCAGAGAGTGTAAGCCATCCAAGTACCGCTGTGAGGAGAAGATATGGCAATAAAGCGCTGCACTCTGTTAATGCCGCCTAACCTTTGCAGGTAGTAGCGAGTTACTAAACCGCCCATGCTCAATCCTACTATATCTAGATGCTGTTCGGGCGCAAAGGTTTTGTCTATATAATCTGCTATTTGTTGGGCTAATTCGTCTATGCTGGCGTTGCCCCAATGGGGCGAGAGATTGAGGGTGTAGACTGACCATCCCAGTTGGGTCAGGTAGGCAGACATTTTGTGAAAAATTCCCGATTTTCTGAAGATTCCGTGAATTAGCAAGACTGGGTTGCGGCTGAAATTGCTATTCATTTTTAAGTGGGAATTTTATTTTCTATAGGTGCTTTGAGTTCTTCAACTATTGCGTTAATACTTAGGGGTTCTGTCACCATTTGGCGGTGCAGCAAAACGTTGACTTTAACTTCTTTACCTACTGGCATTTGGGAGCTGTTCGCCGGTACAATCATTATGTCAAATGGCGTCCACATTGATGTAAAGTTTATGCGTTTGAGCATTGTCACATCTTGATTTAAATCGCGCAGCAAGCCACTATCGGGGCGCATATCCAGGTATCCTGGTAGGCGTAGGGAATAGGCGGTGAGGGTGCCGTGGTGGGGGGAAGAGAGGGTGATGAAACGCTGTACGCGGTTGATTCCTCCGAGTCGCTGGACGTAGTAGCGGCTGACGATGCCGCCCATGCTGTAGCCTACTATGTCTAAAGATTGTTCTGGGTCGAAGGTTTCAGAGATGTAGTCTGCGAGTTGCTTGGCGAGTAAGTCGAGGCCGAGGCTACCGTCGTTGGGGGTGAGGTTGAGGCTGTGGACTGACCATCCAAGTTCGGTGAGGCGGGCGGACATTTTGCTGAAAATCATCTTTGTGTCCCAGATGCCGTGTATCAGGATGACGGGATTGCGATCGAGCGAACTGTTCATTTGAAAAGAAAATTGCTTGCTAATTACAGCATAAATCACTCCCCTAGGGAGTTTTACCCGTACTAGGACAGCTAGCGAATCGGATCGAGGTACGATCGACAATGAGTGGGAATCCCTAACAAATTCTGAGATACTTTGTAAATAAGTGCAAAGCAGTGCGAGTATTTATACCTAAAATTTGCTTTGATGAGCTAGCTTAGATACAGCAAAATGTAAATTTTGATTAAGAAATGTAGACAAAAGTTGCCTTACCTCGTAGTCTAATTTTGTTGACAAGCTTGTAAAAATTTCTCTAAAAGAACAAAAGGAGTAAGTCTAATGTTTGGTTTTATCAAAAATTTCTTCGGCGGTATTTTCGGCTTTTTCGGCAGACTATTGGGCTTGAAAAAGTCTGAATATTTCCTAGATTTGGGCGAATCTGGAACGAAGGAACCAGCAAAAGTTGCGCCTGCGAAGGCTGAGCCTGTTGCGATCGCACCGGCAAAAGTTGAGCCTGTTAAGTCTGAGAAGTCTGAGAAGTCTGAACCTGCTAAGAAGGCTAAGGTAGAGAAAAAGTCTAAGAAAGACAAGGAACCAGTCGCTAGCGTTCCTGCTAATACTCCCGAACCTGCGAAGGTACCTGCGGTTGCAGCAACTAACGGCAAAGTGCCGAGTCAAGCTGAACCGAATCGGACTTTTGCTCCTAATAATTTAATGCCGACACCAACTGGAAGTCGTCGGAGCCCTGGCCCCAGCATGAACAATTTCCGGGAAATGGCTCGTCAGGTGAAAACGAAGTAGGAAATTGGGAATTGATAATAGGGAATTGGGCATGGGATAATTCCCAATGCTGGCGTTAACAATTTAAAAATGGGATTGCTCATTTTTAATTTTAACTATTTGTTCTATTCCCTATTTTCTGAGTTTCTGAGGAAGGCTAATCCGCTGTATAGCTGAAAAGCTGAGTCCCAAGGAGTTTCGGATTTGCGCTCGACTTCTATATGAGATTCGATCTTGCTCAACATATTAGTGTAATCGAGCACTGTCTCGGCAAAGGGCGTAAATTCTGACCAAACTGTAACGTCAAGCTGGCGATCGAATATTTCCAATAAGTTATTCCAGTTAATTCTGGTGGTACTTTGAGGAATTTGTTGAGAGTTTTTGACTGTCGATGTTTTGTTTTTCGGGTTCGGTGAAGTGGGAAGTTCGGCTGAAACTTTGGTAAAGTCAACTCCTTGTTGAAATTCGTAACTTTGGTCGCAAATTCGCAGAATGCAGTTTCTGCTGGGAATGTGTAAGTCACAGATTTGAGCGTAATCTTGCCGGATTTCTCTGTGGCGAAATTGATCCTTTCTTCGGTTGGGCGAGTAGTCCATGACTTCGATGAACATCGGCAACAAGCCTTCTACTCTTTGGGTAACTTCTGACCAGCTAAATTCGATCGCACCGAGTCGTGAGAGTTTATCTTTGCAAACAACGGCTGGAGAAGAGAGAGACTGGAAGTGTTGCACTCGGAAGATTTGGATTTTTTGAATATCGCTTAAGGTTGCCCAAAATACGGGAATGCCGGCGTTGAGGAGTTCTTGACCGTAAATTCGCAGTTCGGCGATGGGGCCAGTTTTGTAGAGTCTCCAGCCACGGCTTTGGATTTGCATCCGGGTGGTGTAGGCGTCGATTTTAAAGATTCTGCTGATATTTTGTACGACTGCGGCTTTGTTTTCGGGACTCACGGGTTCGAGGATGAGGAGTCCGGGTTCGAGGTTGCTGGGGTCGTTTTTAGCAGTTTCTATGGCTTGTTGGCGGAGGTTTTGTTGTGCGGTTTCAATCCGTTGAATAGCTTGGCGGGTCTGGGAGACGATTTTGGGGTTGGTGATGTCGCGGAGTATTTGTTTGTAGGTTGTTTGGGCTTTTTCGAGCTTGTTGGTGAGTTCGTAGTAGCGGGCGATATAGTATTGTACCCACGGATTTTCGGGGGAGTCTTTTTGTAGTTTTTTGATGAGTTGGGCAGCTTGTTTGTATTCTTTACCATCGAGGGCGGCGACTATTTCTTTGATGTCTGTCATGGCGATTGGGGGAATGGCGTTGTTTCTATCTTGGCTGATGTTTGGGTGGTTTCGCCACTGGTTAAAAAATTTTGCTGTTGTGTTAACTTATAGATATGATATGCCGGAAAGAAACAATGGTGGAACAAAAAGTAACTTACACGCTTGAAGTCAATGGTAAGTTTATTATCATTGAAAATGTTCCTGCTAGAGTGTGTGTGGAAACGGGAGATCGCTTTTTTTCACCTGAAACTGTGGAACAGTTGCAAAAGATGATTTGGGAAGAGAGAAAGCCTATTAGGGTGATTAAAACACCTGTTTTTGAGTTTGCTTAGCACTTGGTTTAAATTGAGTTAAAGCTGATTGGAATTAACGCTTAATGTGTAAGTACCTTTGCTTGTGCGATCGCCTCCTTTAACAACTATTTTATAAGTGCCGTTACTAGGCAATTTTACGGTGAGTTGAGACTCTCGGCGATTCTGGGAGTTGCCTGTTTTTTGGGCAATATTTTTGCCGCTGGTGTCGAACAGTGTTATGTTGTGGTCGAATGCTCTGCTTTTGAGGTCGATCGTCATAGATTGACCTGCGCGTCCTTGAAAGGTGTGTTCGCTCTTGTCGCCGTCTTTGAGGGTTCCCCGCTGCTGTAGGAGGGAAAGGGATGTGAGTTTTGGTCGATCGACATTGCTCAATTCTAAGCCGTAATTGGTCATGGGTACATCGAGGCCATTTCCGTTTCTGACTGCGATGATAAAGGCTGTTTTGTTGTTGGGGTCTCGGACTATTTTGTCAATAAATTGGGATTGTATTTGTTTTGCTGTTAGAGGTTTAGGTTGGTTGAAGTTGGGTTGTGAGGTACAGAAAAGCACGGATCCGTCTAGATAGCGGGCGGCGTAGAACCAATAGTTTTGACCGTTAGTTGTAAATTCGTTTCTGCTAAAGATAGTGAATCTTTCAAGTTGCGGTAATTGCTGGTTGCTCTGGCAATTTTTATCGATGTATATTTCGTTGGCTGATGGCTGTCGCTGGGCGAAAACTGCTGGGACGGTGGTGGTGACAATTGCTGAGATGAGGGTGAGGGTGAGGGGGAAGGGCGATCGGGTTTTCATAAATACTTGTTTCTATTTATTGTTGTCAGGTATTGTACGCTGTACTTCCTATTCTATCTCTGTTTTAAATACTTTTCTAATTCCGCAGTGCGCTGTTTCGTCATGCGATCCAAACATTCATTGAGGAAACCTCCATAACCCGTACCGCCACGATTTTTATAAACTTCAAATTCACAGGTTTTATCTCTTAACTGAATCCACCCTAATTGTGCTTCGGAAAGTTGCGCCCGCTCTTCGCCGCTCAATTGGGAAATCAGTTGTTTGTAAATCTCGTTCAGTCGTTTATCCGAGGCTTCGTAATTCAACCGAATACAAGCTCTGACTTGCACATCTCCTTGCGGGCGATCGCAATTAATCTGTTGAGCAATGGGAAAGCTCGGAGATTGTGCAGAAACTGATGTTGTACTGAAAATTGCTACAAGCGCGTGAAGCGAAGCTATCCCGTAGGGAATCGACCAAAAGCGCGATCGACCTTTCCTCAACTCTATTTTCATGACTCGTCAACCCATTTATCTGATAATTCCTCTTAACACGAGACAGAGTGGATTTGATTAATTTAAGTATTTTTTTATATTTAAGCTGTCACGCATTTAAATTGCATATTCAGGGCGGGCTAGACGGGTGCATCTCACTTTGGCAAATACATCAAATTGAAAGTTGACCGTTGAGATAAGCACAGCGAAGAGAAAGGATAGAGGGAACGCTCTCAATTTTCCATTGCGCTCCTGATATTTTCACCCTGAACCCAATTCGTTTAATAATTGATTCAACTGTTCCCGAACCAATCGAACTTATGGACTCCTCTTTATAGTATTGGTAGTTGACTATTCGGCAGCGATGGGTCTCTAAATAGTTACAAAATATTTTAAATCCTTTTTTTGTCATCTCTTTAAATAGATTGATAACTTCATCTATTTTACCTTGCCACAACATATTTTCTGCTAACTTTAAACGTTTTAGCGAACCTCCTACCTTGTAAAGATTTTCTTTCAGATGATACCAATCTAAGATTTCTTGTCTTTGTTCAGTATCTCCTATTTCTTTAAATATGTTCCAAATTCCGGCATGACCATCTCCTAAACAATACATAGGATGTAGTAATTTTTGGCTATTAGTCCAATCAATTAAATCTTGATTATTTTGAAAAAATGCTCCCGAATAAACATTATCTAAACAAATGGCTTTATAGTCTTTCCAATAACACCCCTCGCCTTTGGTTTCGTTGCGTAGCCTGACTTTCCCGCCATCTAATGTAATTTCTTGGACTCCTTGTTTAGATGTAGGTAATTCAAATTCTTGTCGTTTGACTAATCTGTGTAATGTACTATGAGAGACTTTGACCCCCGTGAAAATTTCTAAATCTTTTTCTGCCATTTGATAAGATTCGTTGGCACTGATTAAAAGACAGCATTTTTCCATCATTGGACTGAATTGACTATACGCTTTCAATCCAAAATATTTCGCTTGATTGTCTGTAATTTCGAGCGAACCGACTATTGATTTTCTTTTTCTGGATTTTCCTGTTTGAATCCCTGATACTGCTGAAAAAAAAAGCTACCTAGTTCTGGTCCCACTTGTTCTAGCATTTTCTGACGGAGAGATTTTTCTATGCTGTCAAAACTTTCTAACAGGCGTTGGATCTGTATTTCTGTAAAGAATGGATGCTGCCGCTTTTAAGTAGGCTTTTAGCTGTTCTTGGTCTGAGGGTGTCATTTTCTTTACCTCATATTTTTTGGCAATTTTACTAGCTTTTCCATTTTAACCCTTTTGCGACATATTCGCCAAAGTGAGATGCACCCGGCTAGACGGCCCACCCCACAAGAATTAGATTGTTTTTTGACATTCTATTTAAATGCACAACAGCTTACTGAATTAAAACGCCTTTTTTATCAGATTCCAAAAGTGTGCTTGAGTGCTGCATCCACTGCCACCATATCCGACAAAATACCAATTTTGCGATCGATTTCAACTTCTAGAAGAGTCACAAGATTGTCTGTCATAATTACCGAGTCAGCTAGCAATCCCGTTTGCTGCCCTTCCGGTGTTGCTAGGGAAACAAAAACCCGGCTTGGGTGTCCTGAACGGGCTAAGTTGCTAGTAATCATTGCCGTAATTGTTTGCCCTAAACCAGTCCCCAGATTATTAGCTTGAACTATCAAAGCTCGACGGCGTTTCGCAGTACGCAAATCCGAGCTGGGAAACAAAACCAAAACCACATCACCGCGACTATAAGGCATCGTAAGCATCCATCTCCGGTAGTTCCCAATCAGGAGCAAATCTACTCAACCGAACCCGTAAATCTGCTGCTTCTTCCTGGTTGATACCGCGAGATTGCAAGTTTACTAACCCTAATTTTGGCATAAAAGTAACAATAACTTGCGCTTCTTCTATGTCGGCAGGCATTTCCAATAACTCAATTTTGCCATTTCGGTATATCCCCTCTACTGACTGTAACATATTACTCCTCTGATAATTATCTATTTACATTTTAACTGCGATCGCCAAACCCATCAAGTCTCCGATCGGCTTGGTGGATATTAGCACTTCTCAAAGGCCGCGCCAACTAAAGACAAAGCCACAATCGGAGCTGTCACCGCTCTCAGAATTCTACTCCCCAAAGAAACAGCTTCAAAACCAAATTCGATCGCCCTTTCCACCTCACCCTCAGTCCATCCACCCTCCGGGCCCGTTGCTATTACTATCGATAATTCTCCCCCAGGGGGCGGGCACGGGGACACCGCCCCTACAAAATGGGGTTCTAATTCTTGCTCCCCCCTTACCAAGGGGGGCTGGGGGGGTTCTAAATTACCCAACAAACAATCCCACAAATGCCGATTTTCCCCGCGAGCAACACAAATAAATCGATATTTTTGACCGCAATTTTTCACAGCAAAATCAAACGAAATCGGCTCGAAAATAGTCGGCACAAGTTGACGTTCCGACTGTTCCGCCGCCTCCGCAGCAATTCTTCTCCACCGATCGACTTTTTGATCGCTTGGTTTGAGCAAAGTTCGATCGCTCGTTACGGGCACAATACTTGCCACACCCAACTCCGTCCCCTGTCTCACAACCTCGTCAAAGGCGTTTCCCTTGGGCAATGCAGCCATCAAAGTTACTGCCACGGGTAGCTCCCTGTCCACCGCAATCTCCTCTGCTATCGAGGCAAATAACCCGCTTTCCTGGGCTTCTAAGACTGCTAACCACCAGTGTCCCCGGCCGTCCATTGCAATAAATCGATCGCCCGGTTGCAAACGTAGCACTCGATTTAAATAATGCTGTTGTTCTCTAGTTAGGTCGATTTGGCGATCGCAAATTTGAGCTGCTGTAACTGCTAATCTTTGTAGTTGAGGCATTGAATTGGGATTGTTCGTTTTCTATTAGAGATTTTTTTTATTTAACCGCAGAGAACGCAGAGAACGCAGAGGAAGAGAGAATGAGAGGGGATAGGCAGGGGGGGTTTCAATTGTTCAAAAAACTATAAAGGCAAAGCATCTACAACCGGAATTATTTTACAAATTCAAGTTTTTTTCTGCAAATGCTCTGCCTTTATATTACTTTTGCCAGAAGTCTATTGAATACTATCGAAAATCGGCTTATCCTTCCTCCTTAATCTTCTTTAAATAAGTGGAAATCGCTTCTGTAGCTAGCTGCGTGATCGGCTTGCCCTGACGGGCTGCTTCTTCCTTGAGCTCGTTGTAGATTTCATCGCGGACGCTAATTCGACGGCGGACTTTGCCGCCGCCAGCAGTGGCAGTCTCGTTTTCATCGCCGTTACTAGACGTAACTTCTAATTCATTTATCTCAGTTGTCATCGAGTCAGCAGATTGGTAGTTGGTTACAAATTGACGGATAGATTCTAACCCGACGCGATCGCAAAAATTGCCAAAACTCTCGCTCAGTTGCCGTTTTTGCTTGAAATAAACAAAAATCGGCTCCAGAAAAGCTTCAAAATCCTTGACGTGCAGCTTTTCCTCAATGGGTTTTGCCAGCCGCGTTTGGTCGGGAGAACCGCCCAGCCAAATCTGGTAGGATTCCGGGGAACTCCCGACAAACCCCAATTCTGCCATATAAGGACGGGCGCATCCATTTGGGCAACCAGTCATCCGCACCACAAAATGCTCGTCTGCCAAGCCAACTTTGGTCAAAAGTGCCCGAATTCGCTCTAAAATGCTGGGAATCACGCGCTCAGACTCGGTAATCGCTAACCCGCAAGTCGGCATTGCTGGACACGCCATCCCATAGCGCACTAGGGGGTCGAGATCAGTTTCTCGCTGAATGCCGCATCGATGGAGTATTCCCTGAATTTCTTCTTTAACATCCGGCGAAACATCGTAAATCAGCACGTTTTGGTGTGGCGTCGCCAGTATCGGCAAGTTGTACTTCTGCACGATTTCCCGCAAAGCTGTTTTTAGCTGAAATGAACCTTCATCCTTGATCCGGCCATTATCCACGGAAATGCCGACAAACAGTTTGCCGTCTCCTTGTTCGTGCCAGCCCAAGAAATCCAAATACTTCCACTCTGGCAGCGGTTTAAAGGCTTCTAGCGGCTTGCCAAAATATTCGGCTACTTTTTCGCGGAACCACTGTACGCCTTTGTCGTTAATCAGGTATTTCAGCCGCGCGTGCCGTCTGTCTGTGCGATCGCCGTAATCTCTCTGGGTTGCTACAATTGCCTTGACCAAATCGTAAACATCGTCCTTGGCCACATAGCAAATCTCATCCGCAACCCGCGCAAAAGTCTCTTCTTTGTTGTGAGTACGGCCCAAACCGCCGCCAGCAAACACGTCAAAACCTTGCAACTCGCCAGCTTCATTGGTAATTACCACCAAGCTCAAATCCTGAGAGTACAAGTCAATTGAATTGTCTCCCGGCACGGTAACGGAACACTTGAACTTGCGCGGCATATAATGGCTGCCGTAAATCGGTTCTTCTTTGTCGTCGCTAAAGATTGTGCCGTTGCCGTTTTTCTGTCTCGCGGCCTTGACTGCGGGGTCTTCCTCGGCTGAAACAGCTTTTTCGCCGTCCAACCAAATTTCGTAATAAGCACCGGTTTGCGGTGTCAGCAAATCGGCTACATTGTTGGCGTATTGCAGCGCATACTGGTATTCTGGGCGATTTTTGTACGGTGCTGGCGGTGCCATGACGTTGCGGTTCAAGTCGCCGCAAGCTCCCAAGGTTGACCCCATATTTTTAATAATTGAGGAAAACACTACTTTAAGATTTTTTTTCAACACGCCGTGCAGTTGGAAACCTTGGCGCGTTGTAACGCGGATCGTGTGGTTGCCGTATTCTTCAGATAGCTTGTCTAGGGCTAGGTATAATTGCGGCGGAGTGAACCCGCCGGGATTGCGGGTGCGGAGCATGAACTGATAGTCTTTTTCTTGTCCTTTAACTCGATTGTCGCGGTTGTCTTGCTGGTACGAGCCGTGAAATTTGAGAATCTGAATCCCCTCTTCGGTGAAGTGGGTAGTTTCTTGTAACAGTTCAGTCGCAACGGGTTCTCGTAAATAGTTGCTGCGTTCTTTCAGACCTTCTGATTTAGAGGGTTTGCGCGCAACTGGGGTTGAAGTGGAAGATGTGATCATGGGAATGTATAGTGCCAGTTATAATTAGATACAGCCGATCGAATATTTCTTGACAATTTGACACTTGACAAATTTGCACTTGACAAATCTCCTCAGAAATGCTGTGTCGGATCTGTTGACAACTCGGTTAACAAGTAAGTTAACAAGTAAGTTAATAACGGTAATCCGCTAGGAATTCTGATGTTGTTCAATTGTAACACGATCGAGCCGGGGCTGAAAAATTGTAATTAAGAGTTTATACTTTCGATCGCTTAAGTTTACGAAACTTTAGAAATAATTAACCTCAACCTTTGAAACTATGTCACTGTATGACGAAGACACTTTTGTGGTGTTAGAAACAAACCAGCCAGAGCAGTTTTTGACGGCGGCGGAACTGTTAGAAAAGCTGAAAGCCGTCTTAACCGAGAAACACGAAGATTTGCCGCAGGAGGTGAATAAAATATCTGGCGTGGAAGATCAAGCCAAGTATTTGATTGATACTTATTGTGAATTAGATGTCGGGCCTGGAAAATTTTTGCAGTGGTATGCAGTGCGCTTGGAAAAGTAATTTTGGGAATTGGTTGTTAGTTATTGGTTATTGGTTATTGGTTATTAGAGCCAACAACTAAGAACTTAACAACTAACAACCAAAAACTACTGACAAGTAACAAGTAACAAATAACCAATAACCAATAACAACTAACTATTCTTCTAACTGTTGAACCGATGATACTTCAACTGCGGTAACATCGATCGTACCGGGCGGTGTCAAGCGACTAAAATGACCTTCCTCTATTTTCAGAGGTTCGCCACAGTTGGCACACTGAAGCTGAGTTTGATTTAAGGCTGTAAATTCGTATTGACAAACTGGACACTTGTCCTCAATTAAATTGCTTTTCAGCCACCACTGAAGCGCGAAAAATGCAACCACAGGCGTCAGCAACAAAAAAGCTACTAAAATCAACACTGATTTAACTATCCAACCCAAACCAATAGACACCAACAAATACGCGATGCCCAGCAGTATCAGCCAATTGCTAATACGGGGTAGCTTGAAAGATATTTTGGGGGTGCCTTGGTTCACGGTGGTCTCCTTGGGTGTCTTTGCAGGTAGGCATAACTCTATCCTACTCAGAAATTCAGGCGGTCGATCGAGTTAATTTTCCCATTGTACACCCAGAAACCGCTCTCTACGGCATAAGCTGATCTGAGTCAGAGGGTTGAAAAATTCCTAGTAAGGATTGACAAAGGGATTCAAAACTAAATCTTGCCAGGGTTTGTTCCCTCAACCAATGGCGATCGCACCTTTTATCCTCTCCTCGCAGCATTTCCACACAAGCAACCGCTACTGCTGCCGAATCTCGGTGAGGAACTCGCCACCCCAGTTTACCATCTTGCAGCGGATCTGCCGACCCGTCCGCGTCTCCCGCCAGCACGGGTACTCCGCAAGCCAGCGCTTCCAAATAAACTATACCGAACCCTTCCTGGGATGGCATTACATAAGCATCGGCTAACTGGTAATATGCTGGTAATTTTTCTGTCGCTACAAAACCCGCAAATATTACTCTTTCGCTAACTCCCAAATCATCAGCGAGTTTGGCTAATCTAGATCGATCGTCTCCCCGTCCAATAACTAAGTATTTCACATTGGGAAACGTTTTTGCTATTTGTGGCAAAGCTTGAATTGTGACATCGACGCCTTTGTAAATATCCGTCGATCGCAATCTGGCTACAGTCATCAATATTTTAGCACCAACCAAATTGTACTGCTCTAATAAATCCTGTGGCTTCCGCCCAGTGGTAAATATATTTTCATCTACCGTACAAGGCACTATTTGGAATTTTTCGTGATTTAAATTGTTAATTTCGCAAGTACGCGCGGCGAAGCTATCCCGTAGGGAATCGCGCGTGTACCTGCTAATAGTCCAAATACTGTCAGCTTGTCTCATTGCTGTTTGATATTTAGGCGGAAGCGGTTCCCAAACTTCCTTGCCATAAGTTAAAATTGTGTAGGGAATTCCCAGTGGCGGGCATAAAGTTTGAATTAGCGGTGCGAGTTTGATGTGACCGCAAAAAACCCGCTGCGGTCGTTTTTGCAGCAATCGAGTTAGTAATACTGTAGCAAAATTAAGACGACCAAACCAGAGATTCTCGGTTTTGAGATAATAAAATTTCAGATTTTTTGAGTTGTAAGGATTGTTGCAGTCTTCGGAATCTCGCAACAGCAAAACTTCAGCTTGCGGGGGCGAGTTTGTCCCTGCGGTTATTGACTGGTAAGCTTTGAGAATATCTTTAACGTAGGATTGAATGCCGCCTTCGCTGGCAAATATTTCTAGGAAACAGAATAGGTGATTTGTCGATCGCATTTTTCGATCCAATTAAAACTCCCGCCAGATTTCGATGATGCTGGGAATTCTTCGCGCACCATAGCCTATATATAGCCTGTTGTCGAAGTAGTGCGCGCGCGATCGACTAATTTTCGGATGCGGGCGCAGCATTGGATCGAGGGAAACCATCCCCGCGCGCCACATCCGGGTAGCAAACCCCTTCTGGGGTTTTCTTTTCGGTGCGACAACAAAAAACCCCTGCCATCGCTGGCTGGGGTAGAAAATTATCAGGGTGCATCTACTAATGTGCTCAGTATAGCATGATTTGTGGGGTGTCACCCCTGATGGGTGACACCAACGACGATCATTTAATGACAATAACTTATAATCAAGGCTGTAAATGATTAACAAAGCTTGTACTTTAGACCGTATTGTCCCTGTTAATCTAAGATAGGACAGGCGCAGGAATCCTCAGAAACCCCGTTGATTCCTAGATTTATCCTTGCCAAAGCCAATATTTTCCCAGAAACCGGGTTTCTGAGCGCAAGTCCGATAAAATTTAAGATTTAGAATAAATCTGTGCTAGACCTCAAATTAATCCGAGACAACCCGCAAGCCGTGCAAGAAAGCCTCAACCTGCGCGGAGGTAACTATGAAATCGAGCCGATTTTGCAATTAGACAAACAGCAGCGGGAGTTGGAAGGCAAGCGATCGCAACTACAAGCCCGCAGCAACGAAATTGCCAAACTCATCGGTCAAAAAAGAAAATCGGGTTTACCCCTCGAATCTCCCGAAATTCAGGAACTGCAGGCAGAAGGCAACGCCGTCGGCACCGAGTCGAACGAACTGCAAGCACAGGAAAAAGACATAAAAGCTCAAATAGAAGCTTTATTGCTGCCACTGCCAAACTTGCCTGGTTCCTCAACGCCGATCGGCAAAAATGAAGAGGAAAACGTCGAAATCCGGCGCTGGGGAGACGAATATATACCCCAAAATCCCGGTATTTTACCGCACTGGGAAATCGGCGAAAAATTAGGAATTATCAACTTTGAACGGGCGGTAAAAATTGCTCAGCCCCGCTTTGTGAGCTTAATGGGAGCTGGGGCAGCCCTGGAAAGATCGATTATTCAATTCATGCTCGATCGCCACACAAAAGCTGGTTATGTAGAAGTGATTCCCCCACTTTTAGTTAACACTGAATCTCTCACAGCTACGGGTCAATTACCCAAATTTGCTGAAGAAAGTTTCAAGTGCGACCAAGATGATTTGTGGTTAATTCCTACTTCCGAAGTTCCGGTTGTCAATTTGTACAGAGGTGAAATTTTGACAGCAGAACAGTTGCCAATTTATCACTGTTCTTACACTCCTTGTTTTCGCCGGGAAGCTGGCAGTTACGGCAAAGATACGCGGGGATTAATTCGATTGCACCAATTTAATAAAGTTGAATTGGTAAAACTCGTGCATCCGAGTACCTCCGAGGCAGAGCACGAAAAGTTAGTGCAGGATGCTGAGGGAGTTTTGCAGGCGCTGAAATTGCCTTATCGGGCGATCGCGCTATGTACCGGCGACTTAGGTTTCGCGGCCGCCAAAACCTACGATTTAGAGGTGTGGCTGCCATCTGCGGGCAAATACCGCGAGATTTCCAGTTGTTCCAACGTCGCAGATTTTCAGGCGCGGCGGGCAAATATTCGCTTTAAAGAAGCGGGTAAAAAAGGCACTCAATTCGTTCACGCGCTGAACGGTTCGGGTTTAGCTGTGGGCCGGACAATGGCGGCTATTTTGGAGAATTACCAGCAGCCCGACGGGACGGTAAAAGTGCCGGAAGCCTTACAACCCTATTTGGGACGGGAAGTTTTGTAGGCTGGTTTGTGGTGCTGTTAAATCCTCAACTTCTTCCCAATCTCCATTATATCTAATCGGCGCTTCATCAGAATTATATGAGTCCGGCCGTCTATGAGATTGTTGGTTTTAGGGAATTATTGTTGGTAACGAGCTCCCTTGTATGGTGCGTCGCTATGAGATTTTCAGGTTCCCAATTAGATGACTGATGGCGACGCACCCTAGGATGTCTCAGGCTCGACAATTCATTTGTGTATCCGTGTCAAAATCAGTATGGTGCGTCGCTATGAGATTTTCAGGTTCCCAATTAGATGACTGATGGCGACGCACCCTACGATGTCTCAGGCTCGACAATTCATCCGTGTATCCGTGTCAAAATCAGTGTTGTGCCTTCCTTCTTCCTTCTTCTTACAGTTTTAGCAACGCTTCCTTGATATCCAGCGCTAAAAATCTATCCAATGCTAGATACATCCAATAAACAGATAACTGACTATCGCTGCTAGTCTTCTGAAATCCCAAAGCCAGGGACTGTTTTTCGTACATGGGGTGGATCATCAGGGTGTACAAGTCGCAAAGATTGGGAAAATCTGTTTGCATTTCGCCTAAAACTTTTTGTGAGTCTTCGAGAAAAGCAATGCGGTATTCTGACAAATACTGCGGATCGATCATCCAACTGCGGACAAATACTGACTGGCAATTTTGATCTCCTGGTAACGCCATTTTGAAAGGATCGATATCGGAAATAGAGCTTAAATGAAGCCCTTTACTAGGAGCATTAAAAAAATTCACTTCCGATTCGCTAGCTGTGGGATAAAGTAAGTAAAAGCCGACTGGATTTAGATTATCTGAGCGGCGCAAAACTCGCATTCCCTTTGAGTATTGATGGGCAAAAAGCCGGAGTATTTTAGCAATTTTGTGGGGAACTGTGTTAGTGTTGCGGTTCATCCAGTTGTAATTGGTGGCTAATAAATTGGCAACGATAATTGCGTCGCACCGAGGGTTGAAATCATCTAATTGGAGTTGTACAGGCTTTTGAGGTTCGGCGGTTTCTAAAATTTCTGAAACTGACTGAATTTTAATTGCCGTAGCGTTACCATCAAAGTGTTTTGCGATTAATCCGAGTGCTGCTAATTTATCTAACATCATTCCGGCGGCGCGATCGCTCCCGCGATCGGAATCGCAGTAAAATAGTTCGGCGGCTTCCCGGTGAGTGCACTGCACTTCTGTTGCGGGTACTTCCAGTTTCGTCAGCGGTGGTTTGAGACGGGGCTGGCTTTCCTGAAGCTGTTTCACCGATAAGTAAACCCAAAGCCTGATAAAGCATTCAGCCCTAGTGCGGGTTACGCCTACTCGTTTCATCAACAGCGAAACAGCCGTGCGGCGTTGAGAAGGAGAATACCAAGTATCTAGTTTTGCAATATCCATTTCAGTCGGGAAGCTGCGAAGGAACTCTAGTTACATATTGGCTCAATTACATAAAACTTCACCCCACTTCAGGTTATTTGTTGCCGCTGTTGCTCAACTTGCCTGATTTCCGGCGAGTCTACAAGATAGCTGCTTGCTCGTTGCAAGTTTACAAATCACAAAGCACAATCAATTTTAAATATTTTATGACCCGACTAAATTAGCAACTTTAGAGGTTTACGTCATGTACAGTGCTGATACCAATTTAATATGAAGCTGCCGAGAATAAAGCTTCAAGAATGAAATTGTAAGAAGATAGCGAACTGCGACAGTTCAGGTGTGATTTGTTGCAGAACAAGGTTAAGTCGTTCATGCAATAGGGTTCTTGGAGCCTCTATCGATATTTGGAACTGCAAAAAGAGATGAGGAATGTTTAAAAGTATGGTGCTACTTATAGCAATCTTTGCAGGAGTCGTAAATTTTTTACCCCACCCCAACCCTCCCCGAAATCGCGGGGAGGGAGTAAGAAATTCACAAATGATTTAGGATGGCTATAAGCTGTTGTGCATTTAAATTGTATATTTCGAGTCCCGATCGAACAATCGTCAAGTCCTCTCCCCCGATCCCCATCGGACCCTCTCCCTCTCTAATACCATAGGCAATCTAGATGCAACACAGCTTATGTAGGGTGCAACCTAAGCACCTTACGACTATTTAATGACTGCCAACAATCTAGATAAACCCGCCCCCACACAATGAATAATCTGCATCAACGCTGTCTGTGAACGCATCGAAAAAATGTACATTTGGATTGTTCGTCTTGGGAGGGCGGGTTTTTCAGATTATTCGTTTCCGACATAGATGGTTGGTAAAACCCGCCCCTACGCAATCTGAAATTATAGTTGATTTTTCAGGTATAAAATTAAGAGGAAAACTCAAGCTGCTGCTAGCTGTGCTTGTTCTGCTGCTTGGGGCAAAGTCTGATTTACCACAATCCACTTGCCTGTAATTGGGTCGCGGTAAGTAATAAAGGGATTAGATTTTAAAGGTTGACTGCAAGGTTTAGCGCCCATCTCTACACACTCCCTATAAATGGCATTGAATAACTACTACAACACCATACCTTTAATAATCGGCTATTTTGCCTAAAATCCGCGTGATTTATACCTCAACAATAGGTGATATTTAAGGTATGTTTTCGTGACATAGAACACTGCCTCATGTGATTTAAAACTGCGTGGACAGTGAGCAGTATCACCAAAAACCTTCCGTAAAAAAATCTGCCTTGTGGTTTTTACCTTCTACCTTTAAGCAGACCACTGTTTTCAGTATACATCTGATATTATTAAGTAAGGTAAAGATGTTTATCAGAGATCCCCTCACAAACTTATGGTGCTATTTGGATTTGGCAAAAAGTCGAGCCTGCCCTCTCCCCAAGAGGCATTACCGGGACGGGCAGAGTCGATGTCGGTACCGGCAAGTCACTTTGTTAACGGCAATCCGCTCAAACCTCCCTTTCCAAACGGCATGGAGACTGCGTTGTTTGGCCTGGGCTGTTTTTGGGGAGCGGAACGCAAATTTTGGCAGCAAAATGGAGTTTTTTCGACGGCTGTTGGCTACGCGGCTGGGATTACTCCGAATCCTACTTACAATGAAGTTTGCAGCGGGATGACGGGACATAATGAAGTAGTTCTGGTTGTGTTCGATCCGAAAGTAATTAGTTACGAAACGCTGCTTAAAGTTTTTTGGGAAAGTCACAATCCTACTCAAGGAATGCGTCAGGGTAATGATTCTGGTACTCAGTACCGATCGGGCATTTACACGTATTCAGCTAGCCAAATGCAGTTAGCTGAAGCTTCGCGAGATGCTTACCAGCAGGCTTTGACGGCGGCCGGTTACGGCAAAATTACTACTGAAATTATTGATGCTCCTGAGTTTTATTACGCAGAAAGCTATCATCAGCAGTATCTTGCTAAAAACCCGAACGGTTATTGCGGTTTGGGCGGTACTAAGGTTTGTTTGCCTGCTATGTCTCAGGCTTAAAACTTTTACAAGGGGTATTTTGGGGCTGTTACAATAGTCCGGCAGTCGGGCAGGGGTTTAAACCCCTGCCTCAAAGCTTAAGTCGTCTGAAGACGACTGAAAGGTTATTGAGATGGCAAAAGGGATTAGTTGAAAGCAGGTAAAATAATGCTGGCGGGTGTGGTAATTATCAATTTAATGATATCTCTGGTCTGTTTTTATATCGCTGCGAAGGTGGGGAAAATCAGGCGGACGATCGCACGTTTGGAACTTCGGATCGCAGCAATCGAACGCTGTAGCAGCAATGTCCTCAGTATGTCGCCGGATTTCCTTGGTAAAAGGCAGCAAGGTACTCGCCAACTACGACGGCGTTATCAACAACTAGAATTGCAACTGCAACAGGTTCAGCAACTTTTGGGATTGCTGGGTTTGGGACGGATGCTTTGGTCCAGGCGCGATCGACGTTTGAGGTAAGCTATCCTAAAATTGCCGCCTGTGCTGACTCCCTAGGGTTTTCAACAATATTTCTACCTTTGTAAAGGGCTGCGATCAGGCAAACGCCCCTAAAATTGGTGTATGGAGAGAAGTTATAAAAATGTCAACTAAACGTTCAGGATTATTTATTGGCGGTTTGCTTGTGGGTTCTGCGATCGGGGCCGTGACTGGCTTGCTGATGGCACCGCGACCGGGCAAGGAGACGCGGCAGATATTGAAAAAATCAGCCGATGCTTTGCCGGAGTTGGCGGAAGATTTATCGACTAGCGTGCAGTTGCAGGCCGATCGACTTTCTGAAACTGCCATCCGAAATTGGGACGAAACTTTGATTAGACTCAAAGAGGCGATCGCGGCCGGTTTGGAAGCGACTCAGCGGGAACGCCAAACCCTGTCGGAAGCTGAATCTGAAGTGAGTCCCTCCTCGCGCCCTCCCATCCGCTAAATGGCATGAAATTCTCAACCCCCAATCCCAGATTCAAGTGAGCGATCCTATATTTTGGCTAGGACTTTCAATTTTGCTAGTGGCAGTTAGCCTGACTGCTGTTTTAGTGACTTTAATACCTGCAGTGCAAGCGCTGGCCAGGGCGGCCCGCAGCGTGGAAAAGCTCGCTGACACGCTTTCTCGCGAATTTCCGCCGACTTTGGAGGCGATTCGCTTGACGGGGCTGGAAATTAGCGAGTTGACGGATGATGTCAGCGAGGGAGTACAAAGTGCGGGCGAGGTTGTCAAACAGGTCGATCGAAGTATTGGTAGCGCCAAAAAGCAGGCGCAAAATGTGCAGGTAACTACTCGCAGCGTGGTGACTGGGATTAAGGCTGCTTGGAAAACTTTAACTCGCAAGCCACCGATGTCTGGGACAAATCGCCGATCGACAGATAGATTGTCGCCGAGTCAAAGAAGTGCGCTTTCGCTGAGGGATTCGGGTTTGGAGGGCAGGCATTCTGGGGTTTACGGTGCCGGTGCTAGTAATGGGGAATCGCCCAGGTTGAGGAGTAGCGAGGGTTCGGGTTTGCCGGGGGATGCTGGAGAGTTTGAGGAAGTGCGATCGAACGATTCTTGATTGCACCCAATTCCCGATCATCCCTCCACAGCACACCCATCCCACCAGCAAGGATTCTTATCAATAAAATCCATCAAAGCATCATACTTAGGCGAACCCTTTTGTTCCACATATTCCAAAGCCCCCCAACTTCCCCACTTACTAAATCCACCAACGTCCACAAAGTGCATGAAAAGACTGCCTCCAGCTTGTTTCCAACTATTCAGTAATTGAGTGTACATATCATACATTTCAGGACGCCTATTTAATGCCATAAAAAACTCAGTCAGTTTTTCGTTGTTCTCAACTCCTTCAATACCTACAATATGTTGACCGCCCTCGTAAACAAATAACTTGAGACCTTTTTTTTGAGCCACATCTAAGAAATACTTAAAGTCATTCTCAACATCGGGCAAACTATCTTTGAACCCCGGCAGTAACCCGCCCTCTCTTAATTGCTTAAAAGCTTTGCCAAATCCGCCATCTGCGTCATTCAACCAAGACTCTACTGTGCTGACACTTTCTTTCCCGCCCAAGTTGCCGCTAAAATATCCAGCTATGGCTACGGCATCAATACCGTGTTGATAACAAGGTTTATTGCCTTCAGCCACCCAATAGGAACACTCTAAAGAATAAGTTTCTAAATCTCTCCAGGCTCTTTGAGTTCCTAACACGCAGACAACTCGATTCTTTTGATCCTCAAAAACACCTTTCCAGATATCGCACATTTGAGCAGTACGCATTCCGTACCATTGCATAAAAGCATCGCCTTTATCTCCCCACTTCGCTTTACCTTGTTCCAAAGCATAATGAGATTGTGGAAATAACCAATTCCAAACCTCATTAGAATACTCTACATAAACTTTCAGCTTTGGATCTAAACTATCTTTTACCATTTTAGCAAAGTTAGTCATATATTCATCCGTAGCCTGATGCGGCATATTAAACCAGGGTTCTGCTTGAACTTTATTAGCTAAATTCACCATGACTTCTATGGGAACACTGCCTCTGTAAGAATAGGATACACTCTCTGGTTTAGGTCGGTTTGACCATTGTTTTTGTTCAGAACCATTTGTCTCCATCCAGTCCATAAAACGCAAAACTCTAAATTTTTTAATCTTGTCTATAAACAGCGGATTAAATATTTCACCGCTTTGAATAAGCTGTTCATCTTGGGAGTGAACAACTTTAATATTGCGGATATAGTTCCCTGTTTTATTGGGATCGGTAGCAGTAATTGTAATCATTATGCCTCCGCCTTGTGTGGCATCGACATTAATGATATCCCTCCCAGGTTTCGACGCAGCCTCATCTTTTTTGGCATCAAACCTATATTCGATCGCACCTTCACCCTCATAAGTAACAATATATTGCCCTGAAGGATAGCGATTGGGGATTTCCCTAAGTAATAGGGTACTTACCCTAGTATATTTAGGAGCATCTTCGGGCGAGGGGAGAGACTTCACCCACCCATTTTCATCAAGGTTTAAAAGATTATACTCTTCTGTATCCCATTCACCTTGACAGTTTGGTTGTCCGCTGACGCATTGAGTTATCCATTGTCTAGAAGATTTGAAAGCATCTAAAAAGGGTAATTGTGTTGACGAGTCAGCAATACCGTGAAGCCCAACTCCTAAAGAAGAGCGAGAATTTGATGTATTTTGTACATCTGCCCGCACAGCTACTGTGTTATCTACTTGCCGTACTGCTGTGGGAGCAATATTAGTTGTTAAAGCCCAACATCCGGGAATAAAAATGACAAAAATTAATAAACCCAGCACAAAGCCCAGAGCTTTTTTGTTCGATCTGATACTTAATCGAGACATAAATTTGACTGATTTTATTGTTTTAGGTAAAATCGAAGCGGGTGAAGCTGTTTTAATTTTGATATTTTATCAAAAAGTTCCTTCTAAAACGATCGGCTATAAGATTATTAACATTTTTGCCTCTGTGTGGAGGGGCGATCGCCCTTTTTGTCCCCAAGTGCGATCGCCCATCTAATCCTCTTTATCCAAATCTTCTTTTTTCGTAGTTTCTGAAGTGGAGGGGAATGTTAATTGAATGTTAATATCCATTGATATTGTACTTTGCTCCAGCCAACCTATATTAACTATCTTTATTAATGCTTCTGTAGGTACAGAATTATTTATTTTAAATTCAGGAGAAGACTGAGTTTTATATCCGGCTTCCTGTAGCCGATCGCAAATATTGCGCCAATTTCCTACAGGTTCGTTAGGTACATCGGCGAGTTTTTTAACATATTGGTATAAAGTTTTACATAAATAAACCTCTGCACTTTTGGAACTCTGAAACAGTTGGCGGGCGATTTCGGCGGGGCTGCAACCGGAAAGCAATCCTCGGAGGTAAAGTTTTTCTGTTTCTGTTAGTCCCCTGCGCGATCGGGGAGAGATTTGCCGTTTAGCTTCTGCAAAAGCTTGGTACAGCCTTTCTAAGTCCCAGTGTTTGGCGCCTTCGGCAAATAAATCTTCCTTTGGTACCATTGTCGGGTGTGGTGAGATGTGGCTAACGATAGCATAACGGAAATTGCTAGCGTTTGTTAGTTGCTTGCTATCGATAGCTAGTGTAGTATTATACTAATACTAAAGATATAAGTGTAAATACTTAGCTAAGCGGGGAGGCGCGATCGTGATATTTCAAATTTTACCTGTTTAGTTAACTTTCATTAGTCAAAAAGTTAGTTTTTGTTCCTTAAACTGAGGTATTCCAATGGCTAAAGGTGATGAAATAGCGAAAGCGGCAGGTTCCGCTGCTGCGGGTGGTGCTGTGGGTGCTGGTGTGGTAGCTGCTACAGGTTTTACGGCAATTGGTGCTGTTGGTGGAGGTGCTGGTATGGGTGCTGCTGCTGGCCCAGTTGGTATAGCCGTAGGTGCGTTGGCTGGTTTGGCATTTTACGGGATTAGCAAGGCTTTTTCTGACGACTAAATATTGACTCGCGCCAGGGACTTAAATCCCAGGCTAATAACTCAAGTCGGTTGTTGATATTTAGCGCTTGTTGCACGAGTCCGCCGGGGGTTAAAAACCCCCGTCTCATAGCGAAAGTCCTCTAAAGAGGACTAAATACCTAATGTACAAAATTTTCAGTCCTCTTCAGAGGACTTTCGCTGTTAGCCAGGGGTTTAAACCCCTGGCGGATAGGTGGGTAAGCGCTAAATATCTTTCAATTTGAACCGCGAATTTCTAGCTCTAACTTAGCCCGTCCCTCAACTAAAAAGTGTTAACTTATGTCTTCTCAAGAATTTCAAGCAGCATACACCAGCATTGACAGTACAGGCACTTTCCTCTTACAATATCTCAAAGAATTTCGAGACGGACTCCGCATTCAGGGAGATGAAAGTCAAGGGCTACAAAGCATTGAAGATGAAATTAACAAAGCTTTAAAGGCTTTGCAAGATCAGAAATATCAAGTAGCCGTCATAGCAGCAATGAAAGCTGGCAAAAGCACCTTCTTAAATTCTATCATCGGTGCTGATGTGCTGGCGAGTGAAACGGCCGCCTGTACTATCTGCCGTACAGATGTCCGACACATTAAACCGGGCGAAACTCCTAAACTTTTAGAGTATCGAGAAGGAGAAAGAAAACCAGTCATTCTTGTTGAGGGTGACGCAGGCGAAATTCAGCAAAAGTTCCTGCAGCGTACCCGTGAAATCAGAGAACAAGGCAATCCTGATAACACTACACGCTTTGAGATAGAGCATCCGATTGAAGCAATTAGCCAATTATCTTCTCTCACAGGCTTTACCTTAGTTGATACTCCCGGCCCTAATGAGTGGGAGTCTGCAAACTTCAACATAAATGCACTGAAGCAGACAGCACTAGAAGCACTGCGAACCTGCAATGCCATTCTGTTTATTTTAAACTACGCTTCCTACAAAGATAATGCAGTTGCTGATTTGTTTAAGGATGTTGTTGAAAATCGTAAGGATTTTATAGCTGAGAACACGGGGAAAATTTACTTTATTTTGAATAAAGTTGACCAAAAAACAGAGAGAGACAAAGAAATTGCTGATGTCATTAAAGATTTAGAGCGAGAGTTAGTTGGCTTTGGCTTTTGCAATCCAGTTATTTACCCTGCTAGTTCTCGACAAGGGCTTCTAGCGAAACTGATTCAGCAAGAAAAGGCCACTGAAAAGGAGATAAAAGATTTTGAGGATTTCTTTAGTGCCAAATATGCTGAGAGAGATGAAAAAGGTAGGAGAGTAATTCCTTTACCTGAAGAGATTGCACCAAGAGCTTTGCAAGATAGCGGTATTCCGACCATTCAAGAAACAGTCATTCAAAGGATTACGCAAAATTCTGGGTGGAATCTATTGAGTGAGGTGGTGGCAGAAATCGATAAAGCTGCTAAGGCAATTGAAGATACTCTGAATACAGATATCAGGGGTTGGGAAATGGGGATTGAAGCCCTCAAACAAAAAGTTGAAGAGTACAGGAAACGCTCAGAGAATGCGAGGTACAAAGTTGAGTTAGTCAAAAATACTGTCGAGCAAGAAAAACAAATACTAATCCAAGGATTTAGTCAAGGAATTAACATATTTGCGGATAAGGCTAAAGAGCAGATAGGCAGTGAGATTCATAAAATTGCCGAATCTCGTCGATCCGCTAAATCTCCTAAGTTAAAAGAAAATCTCTTGTTGCCCCAATCAGTAGAAGTTAAGACTAACAATGGGGGTTTTGGACAAATAGTGGGAGAAATTGGAGAAAGACTGTTAGAATTGATACCTTCTTTCGGTCCAGTATTAGGAAAAGCATTCAAAGTCACTACGTCTTTGTTGGATGGACTGAGTGAGTCTATTCCAGAAGCTTTCAATATTTCTGTTTCTGAACATATTGTTGATAGTGAAGAGTTTGATCCGTACATTATTCGGTGTAAAACTAAGGCTGAAGCTGAAAAAATAATTAAAACAATTAATAAGTTTTGTCCGCCCTATATTCAAAGTTGGTGGATAGATACTCAGGATGAATTAGTTCGAGAGGGGACGAATATTCGCGAAAAATTGGCAATAATAATTCAAGAAGATATCCAAGAAATATCAGATGAATTATCTAATTATCTGGGTGATGCTTTAGAAGTAAAACTCAACATAAACCCGATTCAGTTTCCAAGTTTTGATTTTCCCGGAATTGATGCAAGAATTAAAGATGTACAAGTAGCCGTGGTAGAAATAGAAAGGAAAAAAGGTAAAAAAAGTCGTTGTTGTGACTCCGATCAAGTCTATTATACTGATGAACCTGTTACCCAAAATCGCAATTTTTTTGAAGTTAATTTACAGCAAACATTACAGTCAATAAATCAAAAAATAGATGTGCAAACTTTTACAAACAAAGATTTGTTAGAGCGAGTTATTAACAAACAGGTTTCGGCTGATTTTAGAAGTGCCGAAAAGCAAATTAATGATTACATAAAAAGGTTTCAAAATGACTTCGATCGCGTTTTGAAGGAACGGAAAACGAAAGAAGCAGAAGCGCCGGAAATTCTAGCTCGTCTTGAGTATCAAAAAGCCAAGCTTATTGAGTACCTCAGTCAATTGAGTTCGATTCGGGAATCTCTCAATAGTTGGAAGCCAGTTAAGTAAAGTTAGAGAAAGTACGATCGCCCTTTTCTTCCAAAAGTGCGATCGCCCTTTTCCTCCAAATAACCAAAAGGGCGATCGCCATTATTGTCCGAAAGTGCGATCGCTCTTTCATCAATCAATAAAAACTTCTGAGTTGGAACTACAACTCTAAACGTGATAAGCAGTAATAGCAACTATTCCATCAGCACTGTAAATGGCTTCGATGCGTCTAAAAGTAGAATGAGTCCACCATACTTTCAGGCGATTTCCTTGAGCCGGAGCCGTACCAATTTTACCATACCCTGCTGTCAATAGAAGTAACTCAAATTCTGTAGAAGGCAAAGTTTTGGCAGTAATTTGAATGATGCCGTCAAGCTTATGCTTATCAAGGGTCATAGCTACCTTGGTAAGTGCTATAGATACGGTAGCCAGGGAATACTAAAGCAATGCCAATGGGACTGTGAATAGTCCCCGGATAGCTTTCTTCGGGCTCGCTACCCCCAATCCTAATTTTGATAGCACCCAGCCAAATGTATAGCCCTGGAATTAAAGTATCTAAACTGTAGGCGATCGCCCGCATTTGAAGATCCGGGGGATTAATCGGTTTTAAATACTGTGGCTTTTCAGGTTGAGAAATGGACATGGCACTGATTCCTGTGCGGTATGGTGGAGAAGCGGTCTTGTTGAGAACATTTTAATATAACCTAAGTTTCAATTGCAAATTGTCAAGCTTAATTAATCTTATTTTACTTTAACTTGCGTAAGTCAGTTTGTCGGCATTTATGAAGACTACTCAAAGCTCGATCGCCCTTATTGTCCGAAAGTGCGATATACCTTATTTTCCCAAATAACCCAAAGTGCGATCGCCTTTCCCATGTCAAATCCCAAAGTGCGATCGCCCTTTTTTTATTCACTCGCGCACATATTCAACTTGTTAACATGATAACATATAAGCAGAACAGGTGTACGATCGTGAGAATATAAAAATTGGAGGAAGCCTAAATGGGAAAAAGTACGGAAGTGCCAGCCAAGCGACACGACCCAAATTACATACAGCTATCGGGAGATGTCCGAAAAGAACTAGGACTTCAGTTTAAAGCTGCGTGTACTCTGAAGCAGCTAAATATAGGAGAAGGGTTGGAAGAGGCGATCGAGATGTGGTTTCAGGCTCAGCAAGTCCCCTCATCCAGCAAGAGCAGCAAAAAGGGGGACAAGTGAGAGATCCAGAACGGGAAAAAGAAGAGCTTGGCAATCCCATCAACGAACCCGTACAAGCGTATAACCTAAAAGAAGCGAAAAAGAAATGCCAACAGCTAGCAACTGAATATGAACGGTCTCTTGCAGATGTTCGCCCTGAAGGCAAAGCCTGGTTTCGCTGCTACTTTCAGTGAGGGAAAATACATGAAAATTCGAGAATCAGTTGGTCAAAGTGTCTGGAACCATTCTGAGGGTTGGTGCTGCGAGCCTCTTGACCCCATACCGCCCGGTCATATTGCCCTGGCCGTTGAAGCGATCGATCTTAATCTTGTAGACTGGGATATCGAAGAAATTGGCGAAAAAGCAGGTTTTGATATTCAGTACAAATACACGGGAGTCAATGACCCGAAAGATTCATCTTTAGCTTGCGTAAGTCAGTTTGTGGGCATCTATGAAGACTTCTCAAAGCTCGATCGCGATTTGGAAATTTTGATTGCAGCCGGCATCCCGCGTCATTTATTTAAAATACTGACTGACAACGATGACATCGATTTGAAGCCTGTAACGCAATACCTCAAAGCTGTCTCATAATGCTTTGAGTGTAGCGCAATTGTTTCTTTTTCCGAAAGTACGATCGCCCTTATTGTCCGAAAGTGCGATCGCCTTTCCCATGTCAAATCCCAAAGGGCGATCGCCATTCCTTAAGTTAAAATATAACTTGTCAGATTAGATAATATAACTTCTCAGATTCAGAAAGGACAAGTTATGCCTGTAAACTGGAGAGAACATATCGTTAGTACCCCCGATGTACTGCGAGGTAAACCAAGAATCAAAGGGACTAGAATTCCCGTTGGCCTGATTTTAGGATATTTAGCATCAAATAACACTGTAGAACAAATCATCGACGAGTTTCCAGATATCACCAAAGAACAGATAGCTGCTTGTCTTGATTATGCTCGCGATTTGTCGGATTTTGAAACAGTTGCCTAATGAGTTTAAGATTGTTCATCGATCAATGCGTTCCTAAGTCTATTATTCAAATACTTCGTGATACCGGACATGAAGTTTTTGTATTGGGAGATTACATCTCAATAGAATCTCCAGATACTATTGTCATTGCCAAAGCTCAGGAATTCAATGCCATACTTGTTTCTCTGAATGGAGACTTCTCAGATATTGTGACTTATCCGCCAAGTTCATATCAAGGAATCATTTCTATTCAACTGAGAAATCACCCTGAAATTATTCCTCAGTTGATGGCAAGGCTAACAGAATACTTATCATTGCACGATAGTGAGGAGCATTATCGAGGTAAATTACTACTGGTAGAAGTTTACAGAATTCGCATTCGAGAGTAAAAATTGATAGCGAGATCCCTTTTCCCCCAAATAACCAAAAGTGCGATCGCCCTTATTGTCCGAAAGTGCGATCGCCCTATAATTTCAGCATGGCAACCACTGTCAAATTCAACAGAGCGATCGGTATAATTAAAAAAACAACATCAAATACAGTCAATTAATGCCATGATTGCTAATTTGCCCATCAAGCTGCCTCACTTACCCAACAGCTTGCCCAGCGAAGGTTCTGTCCGCATTGAGTTAGTCAACGGACTCTTAATATTTAGCGCTTCTATTCAAACCCAGGAACGAATTCAAACTTTAACAGCTCAACAACAAGCATCAAATCTCACTCCCGAAGAACAAACAGAATTGGATGGATATCGAGAATTCATTAGCTATCTAAATTTGGTAAATGAAACCATGAAAAATACTTTTCTATATCCTTTGCGAGGCACTGTCATTGGCTATAATGAGCCGTTTGAACCTGCGGTTTCCTTGGAAGATTGGGAAGTGTTACAATGATTGTACTAGATACTCATATATGGGTTTGGTGGGTTGACGATAACACACGACTAACTCAGAAACATCGGGACAGGATACAACAATATCAATCTCAAGGTTTAGGAATCAGCATCATTTCTTGTTGGGAGGTTGCTAAATTAGTAGAAATGGGAAGACTTACTTTGTCCGTTATAGTTGATGAGTAGTTAAAACAAGCTTTGGCTTATCCCGGAGTGCAGCTACTCGAACTCACCATTCCCATCATTGTTGAGTCAACTAAACTCACAGGTTTTCACCGCGATCCAGCAGATCAAATCATTGTGGCAACTGCGAGGATTTGCGGGTGTCCCTTACTAACTGCTGATGCAAAAATTCTGGCATATCCTGATGTACAGACTCTTCAGTGACAGGTAAAAAATGCCTTAAGACGAATCTTTAGGTTGCGTTAGTCAGTTTGTCGGCATCTACGAAGACTCGTCAAAGCTCGATCGCCCTCTCGAAGCTTTGATTGCGGCCGACATCCCTTGTCATCTATTTAATAGGACTTACCCATGAGGCCCAGAAACCGGGTTTTTTATCCAAATACTTCGTTGTAGCCTGCAAATTCGGTAAAAAACCCCGTTTCTTTAGTCGGAGTGCATCAGTCTTGTCAGATAATGTTTTGGGTGTAACGCAATTGTTCTTTTTCCGAAAGTGCGATCGCCCTTACATCCCCAATTGTCAAAAAGTGCATGAAGCGCAGCTATCCCGTAGGGAATCGCCCCTACATGAATTATTCAAACTAACTCCGACACACTCAGCCGCCATTCTACGGATTCATACTCATCTAGCTCATTAAATTTTTTATCTCTTTTTTTTTGCCCTCAAACTAATTGATGAGTTGAAGACCATGCAGTGAATATATATAGGGCTTTTTGCTGCTCATTTCGGTCATAAGATAGTTTCATTGTTTTGCCATCAATGAAGGGCGATCGCGTTTAGTTCTAATTCCCCGATTATCGCATTTACCCAACTCAAAAAATATTCTTGAAACTGCTGCGGTTCACTTCGGGCAAATAAGGAGACTAAACCTGTCATTCGATTTTAGATTTTAGATTTTAGATTTTGGATTGACTTGCGCGAGATAAATTCGGGGGCTTGAGGATTTTA
>NZ_JAUBOQ010000026.1:103344-107082 GCF_036700325.1 Microcoleus sp. Z1_B2 | reverse complement strand
AGGGGGAGCGCTGATTTTTGGTCTTGACGCACGGTATCAGTAATTAAGTTAACTATCTGGTGAAGCTGTAAGGGAGCTAAGGTAATTCGCTCGATTCTTGCACCTTGATTTTGCAGCTCGTCCAAAGTCATCATTAAAGGATGAGATGGGTTGACTTCGTTGTCTCGATAAGCACCAATTAGAAATAGATAGTTGGTTTGCTCATCTGCTATCATTACTTGTAGCAGTTTCAATGTGGCGGCATCAGCCCATTGTAAGTCGTCGAGAAAGATGACTAAGGGATAGTCAACTGAACAAAAGACGCGGATGAATTTTTGAAATACTAAATTAAAGCGGTTTTGTGCTTCGGTGGCGCTTAATTCTTGTACGGCGGGCTGTGGGCCAATGATTAGTTCTACTTCGGGAATGACATCGACAATGATTTGACTATTAGCGCCAAGGGCAGCTAATATTTTTTGTTTCCAGGTATTGAGTTGATTTTCGTTTTCTGTTAAGAGTTGCTTGACTAATGATTGAAAGGCTTTGACAACGGCGGCGTAAGGGATATTTCGTTGAAATTGGTCGAATTTTCCGGCAATAAAATAACCTCTGGCTTTAGTAATTGGTTTATAAACTTCTTGTACTAAGGCGGATTTACCTATGCCAGAGTAACCGGATACTAGCATCATTTCGGTGCTGCCCCTGCTGACTCGCTCAAAGGCTGCTAATAAGGTTTCAACTTCTGTTTCTCTGCCGTAGAGTTTTTGAGGTATCTGAAACTTATCTGTAATATCTTTTTGGGCGATCGCAAAATCTGCAATTCCTCCCGTAGTTTTTAATTGTTCTAGGCATTCTTCTAGGTCAGCGATAATTCCCCAAGGGCTTTGATATCTGGCTTCAGCGGTTTTCGCTAATAGCTTCATCACAATATCAGAAACAGCTTTAGGAATTTCTCGATTGATTTGGTGGGGCGGTACTGCTTGTTTGGCAATGTGACAGTGGATTAATTCCATTGCATCGCTGTAATCCCAGGGCAATTGCCCTGTTAGCATTTCGTAAAAAGTGACTCCTAATGAGTAAAAATCAGTGCGGTAGTCGATCGCTCTGTTCATTCTGCCTGTTTGTTCCGGCGATATATAGCTAAGGGTGCCTTCTAAAACATTAGGATTTTTCAGGGTAGGATTTTCGCGCTTTAAAACCGTAGAGATGCCAAAATCTATAATTTGAACTCGCCCTGTGCTTGAGTTGATAATAATATTGCTGGGATTAATATCTTTATGAATAATTTTATGTCTGTGAATTTCACCTAAAGCCCTGGTTATTTTAATAGCTGTTAATAAAAACTCTTCTAAGGTAAGTTTGTGAGAAGCCAACCAAAGCTTTAATGAGTCTCCACCACAATCCTCGAAAATGATAGCCAAACTGTTATGGTATCTTTCTAAGCTGTAGGTTTTAGGGACACTTTCTAGGTGAAGATTGTGTGTGATTTCGTATTCCTGCTTGTATCTGACTAACGAAGCTGGCATCGGATAATCTTGTTTGAGAAATTTGAGAATTACGGGTTGGTTGTCTTGCTTTCTCAGTCCCCGGTAAACTACAGAATTATTACTTTCATGGATCTGGTTGGTAATGTCGTAGCCCGGTAAGTTAATCATTCTTACAGCCTCTTGTCAGTATTAATACTCAATTATTTTTTATATATTGTTAGTTAATTAAGTATATGTATTATCTAATACACAATATTACCCTAAAATTTAAGAAAAGCTTAAGTTTTCCAAAAAAAATTATTTTTTCTTAACATTTCTTCAAAATAAGAGGGCTAAACATTCCGACCAGGAGTCCGATCGCTCCACAGTTTCCTGTAAAATCCGGCAAAACAGAGTGAAGTGCGATCGCCGTTAGTCTTCCTAGGAGATTTGGGCGTTGCATAATGAGAGTATAAATAGGGCGAATCACCATGCAATGAAAGCGAGTGCAAATTAACCCATATCCGTAGAAACACTAAGAAAAAAGGAAAACAGAACCACATTTGTGTCAAATGCGATCGTCAATTTATCGCTGATGATGAGTCCCACGCCTGGTTACAGCGAGACTGTGAAACCGGAATGCCTAAAAATGTATGTCAATAGTATAGGTTTTCGGGCAATTAACGAATCAAGGGAGTTCATCACACCACCCTAATAACTTCGGTAAGACTTGTGGGAAAACTCCATTACCAAGGATTGCCAATCATTGTAAAGGCGGCCCAATAATAAGGATGCGAAAGCACTCGATCGCCCCGCGCCGCAATTTCTGGAGGCAAAATTAGACCCCCAGAAAGCCCTTGGGCTCGCAACATCCCGTCTTGAATCCGCACGCGCCCCCGCAGCATCTCCAATTGCGCGCGTCGCAAAGCCTCCGCTTTAATCATCAAATTGCCACCGCGTCTGGGGGCCCGCAACTGGCGATAAAACTCAGTCATCAGCCCCAAAGTCCCATCATCGCTGACTTCCCACAAACTCGCCAAAGCGGATTTAGCACCGCTAGCTACCGCCAAACCCGCAAACCCCAACTCCGCATCTTCGTCGCCCAAAGCGGTACTGCACGCGCTTAAAACTAACAGATTCACCGGCGGTTCATTCCATCGCAACTGTCGCATTTGATCGATACGTAATTTACTATCCCACAACTGAATGTAAGAATTTTTCGGTTCTCCTGGCTGGAATTCGCTGTGAGTTGCTAAGTGAATGATGCCAAAAGGCTGATTTGCCCGCTGAGCTTGCAAATTTTCGAGAGTAAAATCTTGATTCAAAAATGATTTTCCTTCACTTGGCGGCGCGATCGACTCTAACTCCACCGGTACCGCTGGTAATGGCGCTTTATCTTCAAATACCGACGCCCCCATGGCCAAAATTTCATCATCCGCAATATTGTCGTAGCCGATATCAGTTAAGCTCAGACTCGGCATCACACTAATGCTGTATTTCTCAACTAAAAAGCCTTTGCCATCGTGAAGAGCAGCAAACGGCACGCTCCGCAAACCTGCTGCTGGAATTACAATTAAATTGTCAATCTTTAAAGCTGTCAATTCTGCGGCAACTGGTGCAATTAACCACCGATAAAGTTTTTGCGCGGTATCCAAATAACTAATGCTGCTTCTTTTTCGGGGATTAGTTATTTCGGTTTGCAGGGCGTCAGCTAGTTGCAACACCTGCCAGCGGGTTGTAGCCGGAATTAAAACGCGCTGGGGTTGAGCATTAGCTGTTACTAACACTATTTCTAAATGCTCCCCACTCGGAACATCGGAAACTTCTTTGCCATCCGGCGACAACCTCTGAGTCAACTTATCTTCTAAGGGATGAGATGGCTGGGATGCGAGGTTTGTTTTCACAGGCAATAGATTTGATAAATCCTGACTTGCCACCAGTACAGAATCATTTTCTTTGACAGCGGCTGCATCAGCTCTGCTGAGCCAATTCATATAAATAATAGCAGATTTGATTCCGGTAATTTTTTCGTTTTTGCGAAGATTTTCGTAAATTACCGACATATTCCCGATCGGTCTTCTTGCGGGCAAATCCAGATATTTTTCGTACTCGCGAGTAAAGATTTCCTCAAATGCTAAAACTCCCGAACCTGCCGAATCTAGCCTGCGAGAAGGAGCGAAAATATCCGGGCTAATTTCGGGAGTGTTGTATTGACTTTGCGATCGCAATTCTACTTGCACAGATGCAGGAAATGACAGCGCCGGATCGCGATTTACGGACTCAAGAGGCGGTG
>NZ_JAUBOQ010000026.1:0-103244 GCF_036700325.1 Microcoleus sp. Z1_B2 | reverse complement strand
CGGGAATGGGTGCGGGAATGGGTGCGGGAATGGGTGCGGGAATGGGTGCGGGAATGGGTGCGGGAATGGGTGCGGGAATGGGTGCGGGAGTAGAGGGCGGGCCCGGTGTAATTAGGGAAATCTGATTTGGTAAACTTCCTTGGGTGTAAGTTTGTCCAACAGAAAAAGTGGGCAAAATGGCATTTCCCGCGCCAGCATTAATGCTTCCCAGGGTTCCATTGTCGATCGCGCCACCAACTATAAATGGTCGATCGATAGCGCCTCCGTGGCGAATTGCGATCCTGCCCGCCCCCGCACCTCCGGCAGTAGAAATACTCGAAGAATTGCCCGATATATCGTTGAAAACATTGTTCGAGCGAAACAAACCGAGGGTTGTCACATCAACACTGCCACCAGTGCCACCAGTACCACCTTGAGCATTGATAAAGCCCAACTGAATGTTATCAGTCGCGTTCAGGGAAACGCCCCCGCCGTTGCCGTTTGAAGTGCTGCTGGAGTTGAGATCGAGAGCCGAAATGCCCGATGAAGAGGTGACATCGATATTTCCGCCGATCGCCCCCGAAGCGTTCAAAGCTCCCGCAGTTAAAGGGCCGGCAGTGGTTTGGAGAGCGATCGCGCCTCCTGTGCCCGCCGATGACGAGTCGATCGCACCCGCAGCAACAGTATTCCCCTCAACCCGAATCCTCCCACCGTTCGAGGTAATATTACCAGTCCGAACCTCGCCGCTTCCTTGCAGGTTCACGCTGCCACCATCCGTCCTTAAATTACCCTCTAGGAAGACGTTTTCTGCCTTGATATCGGCTCCCAAAGCGGCCGTGCTGTCCCCCCCGAAGCTAGCGGAATCTCGCGCGTTAACGCTCAAAATACGCGCTGCAATTGTGGAAGCAGCAGTCACACTAGCAGCATCGGCCGAGAGCAGGCCCAACCTCTGAGTTTGACCGACTCTGCCGTCAAAAGTAATGTTGCCACCAGCGCGCAGGGTCAAATTATTAGCCCGGCCCGGCCTGCTGTCGAGGGTATTGGCAAAAGTGATATTGCCGGTAGTGGTGGCTAGGGCGGCGGTGCGATCGACTGTGACGTTACTATTGAAAGTCATGTCGCCAGATGTCGCAATATTGCCCGATACCTCGGTACTGCGGGCGTTGACAGTTAAACTCGCCAGCGGTGCAGCTTGACCGACTGTAGCGCCGAACAGCACTCGCCCAGCGTCTAGTCTTAGGGCGTGAGATCCGTCTAGGCTACCGGAGAACAGAATGTTGCCGCTAACTTCCGCGCTCAAAGCCACGTCAGCATTGAGGGATGCGTTTCCTGTAAAAGTGAGATCGCCACCGGATGTGGCAATGTTGGCGTTGAGATTAGTTTGGGGCGCGTTGAGAGTCAAGCTAGCGCTGCCGCTTGTGTTCAGGGGATTGTCGATCGCGATCGATCGGCCTTGAAGTGTCAGCGGGCTGTTGAAGGTAATGGGTGCGACGATCGCGATCGACGTGCTGCTACCGTTTTCGCGCCCGATCGCGATCGAGCCGAAATCCCCCGCCAAAGCGCCGAGATCCGTTGCCGTCAAGTCCAAAAGGCCCAAAACATCGCCGGTGCCACCGATCCGAATTGCTCGGCTATCGTTGGGCTGCAAGCGAATTGTTCCCCCCGCACTGCTGACGGAATTGCTGCCGCCTCTGAAGTCAATGCCGTTACCAGTGATAGCGATATTGCCGCCGTTAGCATTGAGTCCGCCCAGAGAGATGCTGCTGGCGAAAATGTTGATGTTGCCGCCTTGAGTCTCGATTAAATCGTTGGGGTCATTGACAACAAACACTCCGCCGGATCTAAATGTTACCGTGTCTCCCGTTCTCGCTTGCAGGGAAAGTTTGTTATCGGGCAAGTCTTGGAGGGTGATGTAGCCGGGGGTTTCTAGAACCACGTTGCTGCCGGCCGCCATCTGTTCCAACTGCACTTCTGAGATCGATGTTTCATTTGGTTCTGGTGCCGATTGCAGTTCCCCGCCAGTCGAGTCCCCGCTGCTGGATCCGTTACCGCTGACGATGGTAATATTTGCCGGATCCAGCCACAAATTGCCGATCGCACCGTTAGTCGCGCGGGTATCGACTTCTCCTTGGAAAGTTAAAGCATTTTTGCCGGAAACTTCTACTGTTCCGCCGTTACCTGCGGCAGTGCCCCCGCGAGCACTAATATTGCCGAAAAAGCGAGTTGTATTGTCTGACCAAATTACCGCAGTGCCGCCATTGCCGCGGTCGATCGCGTTTGCTGCGATCGTAGAATCAGGACTAACATAAGTTACCTGGGCGTTGGGCACTGGTTCCATCCCTTGGAAACCGCCTCCGACGCGCACAGTACCTCCACCGTCAGTCCCGGAAGCATTGATATTTGCGCCGAAGAGTCCGACTTTTTCCCCTAAAATATTGACTGTGCCCCCAGCATTCCCAGAAGGGCCAAATACATTTACAGAACCGGAGACGATCGCACTTCCGGCAACTGCGGGCACTGTTTGGCCCCCAGTCAATACCAATTGACCTTGTTCGTTAGTGGTTAAACCTGTGGCTGACGCTACGCCTGGGCCCGTTAGCAACTGAGGTAAAGAAACCGGGGCGATCGCCGATTTTTCTGACTGCCAAGACGGAGTAATTTCTAAACTCAATAAATTGCCGCTTTGACTGATACGGACTGCATTTTGTCCCGGAACAGCAGCCACAGTAACTTGACCGTTGGGAGCGGATAATTGTCCTGTATTAATAACGGTGCCACCGAGCAAAGTTAAACTTTCCCCGTTGCCAACTGCCAAGTTTCCGGCATTGACAATTGCACCAATTTGTGAATTATTAAAATTAAATTGATTAGGATTTCCCAGTAAAGCTTTGTAATCATTAATTCCCGCCGAATGGAACCAGCCGTCACCGAAACCAATACCTGTAGCAGTTGTCGCGAAAAAAGACCCCGGCACGTTCAATCTAGCATTTTGACCGAAGACAATTCCCGCCGGATTCATTAAGAATAAATTTGAATTGCCGCCGGTTACAGAAATCAGACCGTTAATGATGGAAACATTGTTGCCGGAAATCCGCCCTAAAATATTTTGAATATTTGGATTAGTTAGAAAATTAGCGATTTGACCTTCGCTGAGATTAAATTGGCTGAAGCTGTGAAACAGATTTGTCCCGTTTCCTGACAATTGTCCGCCACTAATGTCGGTGCGGTTTTGCTCGGACTGAACAACAGTATTTGTGCCGTCATTTGCAGGAACGACAGGTTGCGATCGCACTGCTAGAGGTAGCAGCCAAAAACCTAATGTCAAAATTAGAGCCGAAGGAAAATAGGTCATTGGAGGAAGCCATTAGTCATTAGTCATTATTCCTTAGTCATTAGTCATTAGTCATTAGCCGGAAGGAAGAGGGATTTCAGACAAGCCAATTCTCCATTACCAATTTTAATCTCTTCTCGTTTTGATTTTTTTTGAGCTGTAATGTTCCGCTAAAGTGCCCATAAACTTCAAAAAGTCGATCGCACACCGCCACCACCGGGGTCGATCGCACTCCAAAACCACCCGTTGCCCGAATGTCGGAAATTTCAGGCAAATTTTGTATTGTTCTGTAACAAGTGTATTGACAAAAGCCCCCCAGAGTCATAAGATTGGAGCACTGATTGGGTGGGAAAGTAAAAACCCACACCATAACTGGCTCCTCTAATAAAGTTAAAAACAAAATATTGATGCTTTTAGAGACCAACCATGCAAACTCCAGCTTTCCCATTTCTAACTGAACAAATAGTAGAGCGGATATTTTCGTCCGGCGAACTGACTCGCGATGACAGACAGCGGATTCAGTCAATGCTCTTAAATGAGTCGATCGGCGAAAATGAATTGAGCTTAATTGAAAAAGTCATGGAAGGCGTAGTCAAGGGAATCCTTGACGTGATGAATTAGTTGATAAGGAATGAGAATTAAATAACTTCCACTCTTGAAAGTGGGATGGGCGTCCCGCCCGTCATGAGTGGACGGGCGGGACGCCCATCCCACAATAACAATTAAAATTGTAAGTTATTTAATTCACGATCCTCACTGGCGCTAACATATCTAAATGTAGGGTGCGCCGAGGCACACCTTACCCTAATTTTAAATAGAATCGAAAATCGAAAATTCTGTCACCGTTCTAAAAATCATCATCAGGGCCCTCATCAGGGCCCTCATCCGAGTTCCGATCGCGACGCACAAGTTCAGAAGGAGGCCTATCGTTACTCCATGCCCACCACACGGAATCGCACTGGCAGCGGTAAAATTCTTGCCATTTGCGACGGTTGAACTCGGTATATACTGGCGATCGACGATTAATCCAGACCTCAGTGGCATTCGTGCAGCTAGCGCCGCACTTGGGGCAGCAAAACTCATTAGCGTGAACCGCCGTCGCAGTCCATTCAGGAGGATGTGGAGCAAAAGCTTCCATGTGTTAGAGTTTCTATCTAAACTGCTGGTAATTACGGCAAATCAAGGCTTGCAAAAGATCCGCAGAGTTCGGAATGACCTAAGCAATGACATAAGTACGCTGTTGAGTGCGTAATTCATCTGCCCGTTATTTTTTTTAGCATTTGCCGTCAGATGAATAGTATAACTGATGTGGTGCAAGCCGTCGATCGGCATTCTCAGCTATTTCAAGGACTAAGCTCATGTCTATCTACAATCTTATCTCGTTTCTGGGCATCTTTGGCCTGTGTGCGATCGCCTGGGTTTTCTCAGAAAATCGCAAAGTTCAGTATATACCTTGGCGCGTCATCATCTGGGGCATTGGCCTGCAATTAGTCTTAGGATTTTTAGTATTCCTGTTCCCCCCAACTCGCATCGCCCTAGAGTGGTTTACTAGCTTACTGGATGGAGTATTCACCGCTGCTGACGCTGGAGCGAGATTTGTATTCGGGAGCAATGTTGTACCCATACCTGGTAAAGAGCCGGCAGTTAATTTAGGATATATTTTTGCCTTTAGAGCTTTACCGACAGTCATCTTTTTTTCTGGCCTCATGGCCTTGCTATACAACATCGGCGTGATTCAAATTATCACCGAACTTTTTGCCAAAATATTTTATACGACAATGCGCTTGAGTGGCGCCGAAGCCCTCAGCGGCGCGGCCAATATTTTCGTAGGAATTGAAGCGGCAATTGTCGTCAAGCCATATTTGCCAAAAATGACTCGTTCCGAACTTTGTGCAATCCTCTCTTGCTGTTTTGGGACTGCCGCTTCTTCAACATTAGCAATTTACGTTAGTTTTCTAAAGCCTGTTTTTCCAAATATTTTAGGACACTTAGTTTCAGCCTCAATTATCGCCATTCCCGCTTGTTTTGTCCTCTCCAAAATCTTAGTACCAGAAACAGACACACCCCTGACAATGGGCGGCATTCCCAAGGAAGAACGGAAGCCTAAAGGCCGCGAGTTTGTGGGCGAAGAAATTTCCGAAATGGACGGCGAAGCGATGCCACAAGAGACAGTTGGAGGAGAACCCATCGAACGAGTCAGCCCTCTCGATGCAGCGATAATTGGTGCATTGGACGGTGTAAAAATGGCTGTGGCCATTGCCGCTGTTTTGATTTTGATTTTAGGCTTAGTTTCCTTAATCAATCAATTCTTTGGTTGGCTGGCAATTTTGCCCGGCCCAATTGGGGGCTTTTTCAAAGTTGTCACCTTAGCCAACATTATGGGATTTTTATTTTATCCCCTGACGCTATTAACAGGAGTGTCCATTGACGACTCTTGGCAAGCATCAGTAATCATCGGACGGCGACTGTTAGAAACAGCGATTCCGCCCTATCAAAGTTTAGCAGAAGCATCGGCAAAAGGACTGGTGAGCGATCGTACAGTTTTAATTGTCAGTTACGCCCTTTCCGGCTTCGCCCACTTAGCCTCCGTCGGCATATTTGTCGGCGGTACGATCGCCCTAATTCCATCCCGCCGCAAAGACATTTCCGAACTCGGTTGGAAAGCATTATTTGTCGGCACCTTAGCCACAATGATGATCGCTTGCATCGCCGGCACCTTCGACACCGGAGACGCCAGCATTTTAGGCGCTAAAACAGCCCCTGTTGCCCCGCTAACAGCCCCTGAATCTCTAAAATCACCGCCATCCCCAGCCGCGAATTCAAAGCCGTCAGTTGCCCCAGCAATTGCCAGTCCGAAGCCTTCGGCTAATACCCAAAAAGCGTCTCCCAGAGCTCAAGAATCTCCCTCTTCCGCATCCAAGAAAAACCCTTAATAATCTTCTATTGACTTGTAGGGGCGGGTTTTTCCAACAATATTTAACTCCCGTTAAAAATCTACAGAAACCCGCCCCCGCACAACCAATAACCTACATCAACTTTGCTTTCGATAAAACAAGTTAGGAACGGACTCTGACCCAAGAAACCGGGTTTTTCATCAAATCTGTGGTTGTCACAAAGTATGCTCGCAAAAACCCGGTTTCTGGCCACCCGTGCATCAGATTGCGATTTGCCCTTGGGTGAGTGAGGGCCGGTTTTAGAGATTGTAGGTTTTAGACAATTATGGTTGGTGAACCCGCCCCTACAAGCCCCTGATGGATGTTGTTGTTTTTTATGCCGATGCAAGCAATTCCCAATTCCCAATTCCCAAAATTTATGAATCCCGAACCAGAAATTCGCCGCCTGTTAGATGTGATGCCCGCTTCCGGCCGCATGATGTGTAAAATTATTAATAAGCCACAACAATCAACGGTAATTGACTGCGAGTTTCCTTTACCTTGGAATCAATCTCGCCCGATTTATATTAATTTTGATTTGTGGCGGCTGCTATCTAAGCCCCAGCGGGATTTACTGCTATTGCGGAATGTAAGTTTTCTGTGCAGTTTTAAATGGTTTAAACCGGATATTTATCAAGGTGCCGCTCTGGCGGGAATTGTCGGGACTGTTGTAGAATTGTTGCAGGGAGATGCGATCGGCACTGCGATCGCGGGCGGTTTGACAGGACTCGCCATGACTCGAATTTGGCGCGACAACCGCAGTTCCCAAGTAGAGTTAGATGCTGACGAAGGGGCGATTAGAGTAGCGGGAAGGCGTGGTTACAACGAAGCAGAAGCGGCCGGACATTTACTTGGGGCGATCGAGGCTGTGGCGCAAATTGAAGGGCGCAGTTTGGATTTTAATGAGTTGATTCGGTGTCAAAACTTAAAGGCGATATCGGGTATTTCGGCGGTGGGCGTGCCCGATAGTGTGAGGAAAGATTAAAAACTTGCTCCTTCCTACCATAAGAATATAGAAATGTCGGCTTTACCAAATCATCGCTCTAATAATTACTTCACCTCAGACTATTTGGATCGACTCCTAACTCCCGCAATTTTTGTGCTAATCTGTTCACCTGTTCTTCAGGAGTCAGATAACGTTTTCCCTCTGCGTCGTACCAATACAGCCACTCCCTCGTCACCCCAGAATAATTTCCCCTTTCACAACCAATTCCTAAACCTATTTCGGGCATCCAAACAGGATGTCCCGACTGTAATTCATACTTCCCATTAACTAACTTATGTACTTCCAATCGGGGTTTGCGACGGCGGCGAGATGAATAGATAATGTAATAAAGCACGCCTAAATCTTGATATTCCTCCAACTTTGTGGTGTATTCCTTGCGATACTTTTTGGAAACGACTTCCAGTACCAAAGTTGGGACAACCTTTTCATCCCACAGAACGTAACTGGGACGCAATTCTTCATCGTAAAACCTTTCTACTCCTAAACTCAAGAAACCGTCGGGGACAATTGGAGCTTTTTCAGGGTGATAATAGATACCCATATCTATGCCAAAAAACCAGTCCATGCGTTCTGCCCAAATTATGAGCAATACCGCTTTTAGCAACCCCGGTATTAGTTCTTGAAGTTCGTTATCCACAGGCGTTTCGTCAGAATCTGGCAGTTCATCGGCTGAGGGCAAGTACCTCGGTAAGTTGTAATTTAACATTGCAGTTTTTCCCAAAACTTACATCAATTATAGCGTGGTTGTTTTTTGATACCAATCGCAATTTAAACCAGCAACTCACCAAAAATTGCTTGTTCTCGAATAGCCTCATAATTTTTCAAAATCTCCGACCGTCAATTTCTAGTGACTCCTCCTCATCTACTGGCCGACTGAGATAATCCGGCAACTCATCAAAAGATACCCCCACCAAACGGCAAAAATCCCTCATTTGCCGAACAGTCATCGTAGGTTCGTCTCCCTTTTCCCATCGCCGCACCGACGAAGCCGACACCCCCATCCGCACAGCCAACTCTTCTTGGCTCAAGTTAGCGTCCTCTCGCAGTCTCCGAAAAGCCAACTCATTTTCTGGTTGCCGTTGACGTTGCCTTTTTTTTACCATATTATTATAAGTATCTATTTTAAGCGCTTAATTTAAGCGGTTAAGTTCCTTGAGGTAGGCACAGCCATAGCCAAAACAGACTGCACTAAAAATCAAAGGTGCAAGTCTGTCACTTTTCTATGGGCAAACATACCCAATTTACAATACAGCCATGAACACCCCAGAAACTGCGAATGCCTGGATTATTTACCGACTGCTGCCCAACTTTCAGCGCTTACCTGTCGCGCAATTTCGCAGCCGCAGCGAAGCAGAATCTTCCCTGAAAGTCATCCGGCAAATGCTACCCAATACCGAATTAATACTTGCTTTTGAGGTTGGGCCAGAAAGTCCAACTACCGAACTCAATCAGCCCCCTGCTAAAAAGCCAAACTTGCAAACTTCAGTTAACCGAGAACTCTTGAAACTTTTCATTATCAGTTCTCGTCCAGTTGTTTCCCGCGTCATTCATTCTTTTCACCGCGATAATTTTGCCTGCGTTTCTGACTGGAGTCCGCTTGTCCCAACTCAGAATCCCGGTGAAGTGATGAGCGTCTTAATTAAACATTTTGCCGCTGACTCTTAGTTTGCCACCCCTTGATGATTCGGCGGTTGAAACCGCTCCTTGTCAAACGAAGTCTGCCTCCGCAGACTAAGAAATAAAGGGGGTATTTAAGTCGGATTTGGTATTAGTCCTCTTTGAGAGGACTTTAGCTTTGAGGCAGGGGTTTCAACCCCTGCCGGACTGCGGTTGTAAGGCTAACTCTATATCCTCTACTTCTTGAGTCATAAATTTATCACTATCTCTCCCCAGTCATCGAACCTTAGCTGCGGGCGATCGCCAAATCAGGAACAATGATAAACTTGATATTCATACCCATCCACCGCAGGCAAATCGCGCGATTCAACCTGACATTTTTGTGCTTCTAGATTCACAGGTGCGCGAAAATTAACCAACCACAAATCTAGCGGCCGTTCTAATTGACTGAGTGTTTTGTCAAGTGTCCCTGCCGCTATTTCTGGTGCATCCCTTCTCTGATTAGCCAAAAGAAACAGCGGAGAATCAAAGGCTTTAACTTCTTCTTTCTTCCTAACATCCCTTACATCCGTTACATCCGCTACAAAATCCGTTGCCGAACTTCTTTCCCATTCCCACCCTATCCCCATCAACTCTCCTATTTCTACATGAGTATTTTGAGTAGTAGCAATTAACACGGGAACTTTCGATAATTCGCGGATAATCGGAATTAAAAGGTCTGGTTTGTAATATTTGCGATAGCCGAGATTGGAATTTACTGTGACACCGCTAAAAAAACCCATTGCTAAAATTAGCAAAACTGCTTTTTTGCCAGGAACTTCGATCGCCCGTAAATTAAACCATTGACTTTTTGCTGTAGGTGTGTTAAAAATAACCGCCAAGGTTGCTCCTAAAAGCAATATCACCCCCGGAAAGTAGACGAAATTGTATCGTGCGCCGCGAGTGAGGTCAATCCCTAGAATATATGCAAAGCTGAAAAATAGGAAAATTGCTCCTAGCACAAATCCGCCGAAAGTAACAACAGCTAAACGAGTATCGGGCGTTGTTAAGGAATTGTTAAGAGCGCCTCGGAGCAGGGGAAGCACCAATATAAAAAATATTGTCATTACGATCGCCGATGCAACTACTACTGCCAAATTTGGCGATTCCACCGGCAGCAGAGACATGACAGTGATCCATCCAGCTAAAGCTTGAAAAATCGGATTAACCCAACTTAAAAATGTGCGATCGCCGCTGACAATCCAATTAGTTAATTCGCTGCCGTACTTGTTTGACAAAAATACCGGCAACCACACTAAACCGCCAGTTAAAGTACCTATCGCTACCGCGAAAAGCCGCCAGATGATTTGAAATTGCCAAATATTGGGCTGGTGGCTGTTGTCAATTGGCAAATTTCCATTAAAATCCTGCCACATTACAGCAATTAATGCTATTGCTTCGGCACACAAAGTCAGTACAAAAAAGTAGTGAACCGCAATTCCCAAACAGTTAACAACCACCCAAAGCAGCACCGCCCAAATAGGCAGGGGCGCGCGCTGTTGCAGCTTTTTTGCAGCTAAGACGAGGCAAAAAAGAGAGGCAATAACTAATAAGATTCCTAAAGTGTAATGCCGAGCTTCTTGAGCGAGATAAATGCCGTAGGGAGAAACTGCCATCATCGCGGCCGCACATTGACCGACTAAACGCGAAGTAAAAGCAAACTTGCCTAAAAAGTAAATAGCGGGAACTGAAATCACACCCAATAATGCAGGAAGAGCGCGCCCAATCCAAACTAAACTATCCTCAGAAAGCCCAAACAACCGCATCCACCAATGAGCGAGCATAAAATATACTGGTGGATGGTTGCTTTCTAGTAGCAAATTGCGGAGCACGTCGGCGGTGTCAGCATCGGGGCGCAATTGCAGCGGTTGTAATAATGTAGAAAGCTCGATCGCGCGATCGAGCGGCACACCGCGAAAACTGTTGCCCAAACTAAATACTAGAGTCGAAAACTCGTCTGTCCATAGCGGTTTCGAGTCCAAATTGGCAAAGCGCAAAATCAAGGCGATCGCCGTCCACAGAAATAGCAACAACAGTTGTTTGTTCTTAATCATTAATTCAGTCAATCGATTTTAGATTTTAGATTTTAGATTTTAGATTTTAGACTTCGGCGTGCAGTTCGACAAGCTCACCGTCCGCGCTAGAGGAGAACGATTTTAGATTTTAGAATTGAAGCATTGAAGCATTGACTTGCGCGAGATAAATCCGGGGGCTTGTATCCTAGATGCTTTCGGTCATTCAAAGGCATAGGGCAGGAGACCAATTTGTCATTAGCCATCAGTCATTTTATCCATTATCAATTACCAATTACCCATTTCGCATTACCCATTTCCCATTACCTACTTCACGTCCGTCACCCGCCAACTCAACTTCATATTGATCCAGAAATTCCACAGAGTCACAGTTGCGATCGCAATCAACTTAGCCAAATATTCGTTTACCTTAAAAACATTAAACAGCACATTCACCAGCAGCACATTTATCATCAAGCCAATCAAACAAATCACATTAAATTTCAACAGCCGTTTCAAGCGCTGGCGCTTTCCCTGCTGCCGCTTAGAAATATCACCAAAAGTCCATAAATCGTTCCACAAAAAATTATTGAAAATTGCCACTTCAGCAGAAAAAATTGCACTGCGAGTCAGCCCCAAACCGAGGACAGTCCGCAGCAAGTAAAAAACTCCCATATCCACAAAAACGCCGCTGAAACCAACCACGCCAAACCGCAGGAATCTGCCCATCGGCCAGCGGGCAAAGCGCAACCGAAGCAAATGTTGCAAATACTCAATATACTGTTTCCAGGTAACTTTGCTCTCCCCTTCTTGCCGCTCGTGAAACACGTAACCAACTTCTCCAATCCAGCGGATATCGCCTCTGCCGAGCACTTCAATCAATATTTTGTAGCCAGCAGGATTCATGGTTTTGCCGGCTATGCAACAGCGCCGCACCATAAAATACCCGCTCATCGGATCGGAAACTCGGCCCACCACTCCCGGCAGGATCACTAACCCCACGGTTTGAGCGCCCCGCGATAAAAATCGCCTGACAACGCTCCAGTCGCTCACCCCGCCCTCGCCCACGTGACGGCTCGCAGCGGCCAAATCTGCTCCCCGCTGAATTTCTGCTAAAAGCTGCAACAGCGTTTCCGGGGGATGCTGCAAGTCGGCATCGATGACGCCCAAAACCTCGCCCCGAGCCGCCTGCCACCCGCGAATTACGGCCGTGGAAAGTCCCCGCTCTTCTTCCCGGCGCATCACCCGCAATTGCGGATATTCCGGTGTCAGGGAAAGGGCGACTTCCCAAGTGCGATCGGGGCTGTCGTCATCGACTACAATTAATTCGTAGTCGCCGGGAATGATGCCATCGAGCAATTGGCTCAATTTTTCCACAATACTCTGGATATTCCTGCACTCGTTGTAGGTGGGAATGACGAGGGAAAAATAAATTTCCGCTGTGCGTGCATCTGTAAAAGTTGAACCGAAAGTCTGTATAGCAGGAATTTGCAAGGGCCCCGACGGCACTGGCAATACCTGATTTGGTTGGTTTATGCCCATAATTTCAGTGTTAAGAAAGTCCAGAATAGTTTCGTAGCACTTGAGATTGTAAAATATCGTTCCTCCATAATTGATTAGTTAAAATATAAAAACGCCTTAATTCTAGTCAGTAATTCTGTAATTGAGTTAAAAAGAAAACTGTGGATGCAATTCTCGATCGAGCTTTACAAGGTTATAACATTTCTTCTGCAGAGGCATTGGTACTTTTGCAGCAAACAGAGCCAGACGCGCGAGCTTCTATTCAAACAACCGCTGACTTGCTCCGGCGCCGACAATCAGGGGATACTGTCACCTACGTTATCAATCGGAATATTAACTTTACTAACATTTGCGAGCAGCATTGCAGTTTTTGTGCATTCCGCCGCGACGAAGGAGATGAGGGCGCTTTTTGGTTAGATGCAGCTCAAATTCAGGAAAAGGCAACTGATGCAGTGCAGCGGGGTGCAACGGAAATTTGTATGCAGGGCGGCTTAAATCTTCAAGCTAAGCTGAACGGCGCATTTTTACCTTATTATCTGCAATTGGTAAAAATTATTAAGGATAAGTTTCCGCAGTTGCACTTGCACGCTTTTTCGCCGCAAGAAATAGAATTTATTGCCAGAGAAGATAATCTTAGTTTCAGCTATGTAATTTCGGCTTTGCAGGATGCGGGAGTTGGTTCGATGCCGGGAACCGCGGCAGAAGTTCTCGACGATGCTGTGCGGCGGGTGATTTGCCCGGAAAAACTAAATTCGGCAACTTGGCTAGAAATTGTGGGAACTGCTCACCGTCTGGGTTTGCCGACAACGAGTACAATGCTTTGCGGGCATATTGAGACAGCCGAACAGCAGGTTTTGCATTTAGAAAAAGTGCGATCGCTCCAACAAACTGCGATCGACCAAAACTATCCAGCACGCATCACAGAATTTATTTTACTACCCTTTGTTGGACAGGAAGCACCGGCACCTTTGCGGAGTCGAGTCGGCCGCGACCAACCAATTTTAGCAGATACATTGTTACTCACCGCTGTATCGAGAATCTTCTTGGGAAATTTGATTCCCAATCATCAACCGAGTTGGGTAAAATTAGGTTTAGATGGAGCTACAGAAGCGCTGAAATGGGGCTGCAACGACATCGGCGGTACATTGATGGAAGAACACATTACAACGATGGCTGGTGCGGTTGGCGGCAGTTGTCAGTCTGTGGAAGATTTGCAAAATGCGATTAGTTCTTTGGGGCGGAGTTATCAGCAAAGAGATACAATTTATCGACCTTTAGGGGTTGACAATTTGGCAGTAATAAGTAGTAGGATAAATTGAGCGATGTCTTACAGCGAGTTCACCTCAATTATCAAAGTTAAACAAGCCTTTGGATTAACAACTGTAGAAGGCCCGCGATTTCTACCGCAAATAACTCCGATCGCTCCGAGTGCAACCCTGACAGATTTTTTGGCAAATAGTTTACCCGTAGCTGTGGCCACAGGTAGCGAAAAAGCTCGATCGGAAATGATTATTACTCCGGTACTGCTGGAAGTCAGGAAGATTTTGCAGCAGAATATTAGCTTGTTTTCGGGGGAAGACTTTACGGTTGATTACGAAACTGGACTAAACGGGATTTGTGATTATTTGATTAGTCGTTCTCCAGAAATGTTGGAGATTGAAGCACCCGCAGTGGCGGTTGTTGAGGCTAAAAAAGCCGATTTGAAGACAGGAATTGGACAGTGCGTTGCAGAAATGGTGGCAATGCAGAAGTTTAATGAAGCGAAGGAAAAACCAATTTCAGTTATTTATGGCAGTGTCAGTAACGGCACGCAGTGGCGATTTCTTAAACTAGAGGAAAAAATTGTATCGATCGATCTTAATGACTATGCCTTGCCTCCGGTGGACGAAATTTTGGGAATGCTAGTTTGGATGGTACGAGATGGCTGAATAACCGCGATCGCACTTTTGACTCAGTTGCTAAAGTGCGATCGCACATTTAGACTTCATTGCAACCGGATTAATTTGACTAACAGACTCATGATTTCTCCCCGATCGGGTGTAATAATGATGCGATTGTCGGGAATCGCGATCCTCTTCGAGGGCTGCGCTAACGGATGAGTCCAACGAACAGCTTCCTCGTAGCGCAATGCGTGCAGTTGGTGGATAGTTCGGCGTACCCCCAGCGGCGAACCGATGATGACGTGACGGACTGCTTCGCGATCGGCCTCAAAGGTTTGGTTGGTTAAAACATTCGGCGATGTTTGGTTCGATGATGAATCTTGCAACATAGCTTTGACCAATAATTTTGGATAGGTTTGATGCTTTGTAACGGTAAAACCGCGTACAATAACAAGTTGAAGAAAAGACAGCAATTCCCCTACAGCACAAGTGGCTTAGCTGGTGCTGTCTAATCTCTATTGGGTTAAATCTAAATTAATTTAGGGTAGATGTCAATCATTTTAGGCAAAACCCAAATAAATTAATATAACTTAACAAATAGCCTATGGAAACCTCAGAAAGAGCCGATCGATCGCCCCTAATGCGACTGAGAGTTCAGCGGTTTATGACTCAAAAGCAGCTAGCAGAAGCACTTGGCGTTACGGAAGCGACGGTAAGCAACTGGGAAGCTGGGCGATCTGTACCGAAACTAACACCTGTTCAATACAAGAAGTTGCTAGAAATTCTGCAAATTACCTCTGCTGAATTACCAGACCAATTTGGTTTTCCTAGCGAGGCTGATGGATAGAAAACGGAATATTATAATCGAGGCGTTTTAAATTTTAAACCAAAAATGGTGAAAGTTAATCTACTCAAAATTACTAGATAATAAAACTAACTAAAATTCCCAAAATTTCATCAACTGGCGGCAGCGAGTATTCTCTCAAACCAATGGTAACAGTTTGCTCTTCTAATTTGATAAATTTCCACAAGTTCCCGGTCGTAACGCAACCATAGAGCTTGTTTACAAAGTAGCCGTTTTTTTCATTGAAACGCTGAGCCGCAATCATTTCAGCAACACATTGTCCAAGTCCGCCGTTGATGTCTTCTTTTTTAGCTTCCACCACAATCATAGCAGGAGCTTCGATAAAAAGTTGTTCGGGTGATTTGCTGATGAGGAAATCGCAGACACCGTTAAGTCCCACAGATTGATCTACAGTAAATTCATTCCCAGAAAAAAGACTGATTTGCTGATGAAAAATATCTTTTAATTCTAAAAGAATCGGACATATAATCATTTCAGAACGAGCTTTTTCCGTATTCAGTGCTAGGGCAAGAGGCAGGCGTTTTTCGATGAACTCAGCTAGGGCTGGACTCGGCTGAATCGGGGGCGCAGAAACAATAAAAGTAGGTACTTCTATTAGGGTGAGCAGAAAGTCTTGTTTGACTTTTTTAAGGGTGAATTCGCTATAGGGCATTGCTTTTTCAGGCTCTGAATAAAGTTGTCTGGCTTAGATTATAACTCAGATCTTTTACTATTTTCATGAACAGGCTTTTCGGCCTGTTCCACAACATATTAAATTAATGCTTTTTCGCTGAATCCGGCAGTCCGCCAGGGGTTGAAACCCCTGTCTCAAAGCTAAAGTCCTCGCTATGAGGACTGAAGAACTCATTAGTCCTCTTCAGAGGACTTTCGCTATTAGCCAGGGAATTGATTCCCTGGCGGCCTGGGGGCTTTTCGGTTTAAGCAGGAGAGGAGATTAAACCTTAAACTTCTCCACAATCCGTCTCATCGCTTCTTCCACATTCTCCCGACTATTAAACGCCGAAATGCGGAAATAACCCTCACCCGCCGCACCAAAACCAGAACCCGGAGTTCCCACCACATTGCAAGTTTCCAGCAACTTCTGAAAGAAATCCCAACTCGACAAACCGTGAGGCGTTTTCACCCACACATAAGGTGCATTTTCGCCACCAAAAACCTCGATTCCCGCCGCTGTCAATTTCTCGCGAATAATCGCAGCATTTTCCATGTAAAAATTGACTAATGCCTGAATCTGTGCCTTGCCAGCCTCTGAATAAACCGCCTCAGCACCGCGCTGCACAATGTAAGAAACACCGTTAAACTTAGTAGATTGGCGGCGGTTCCACAATTTCCAAATTTCCACATCGGAACCATCTGCTGCTTTTCCAGTCAAAGTCTTCGGTACAACTGTTAGCGCACAGCGAGTACCCGTAAAACCAGCATTTTTGGAAAAAGAACGAAATTCGATCGCACAATCCCGCGCCCCTTCAATTTCGTAGATAGAATGGGGTAAACTCGGATCGGTAATATACGCTTCGTAAGCCGCATCGAAGAAAATAATCGAACCGTTAGCTTTAGCATAATTTACCCAAGCTTGCAAGTGTTCCTTAGTTGCAGTTGCGCCCGTCGGGTTATTCGGGAAACACAGGTAAATTAAATCGACTTTTTTGTCGGTGGGAATTTCCGCAGTAAAATTGTTTTCCGCTGTAATTGGCAGGTAAACTAAGCCGCCGTATTCGCCATTTTCGTTCGCATCTCCCGTGTGCCCAGCCATCACGTTAGTGTCTACATACACCGGATAAACTGGATCGGTAACTGCGATCGTGTTATTGTTGCCAAAAATATCGAGAATATTGCCGCAATCGCACTTAGAACCATCAGAAATAAAGATTTCCGAAGCATCAACATCGCATCCCCGCGACTTGAAATCGTGCTCGGCAATTTTCTCCCGCAGCCACTCATAACCTTGTTCCGGGCCGTATCCTTTAAAGGTATCCCGCGAACCCATTTCTTCCACCGCCGCCACCATCGCCTCCCGACAAGCAGCCGGTAGCGGTTCAGTCACGTCGCCAATCCCCAGCCGGATGATGGGCGCTTCGGGATTAGCCTCTGCATAGGCTTTCACCCTGCGCCCAATTTCGGGAAACAGGTAGCCAGCTTTGAGTTTGAGGTAGTTGTCGTTGATAGTTGCCATAGTTCGATCGCTACAGAATGTCGTAGAATAGCTTATACCATTTTAGATTTTAGATTTTAGATTTTAGATTTGAAGAATTGAAGAATTGAAAAACTGGGAATGACTGATGACTATGGGGGTTGGCAGCTTGCAGGCAGTTGCATTCTGTTTTGAAATTGGTATTACTACTAATCGTCTTTCTCAAGCAAAAGGAAGTTCGGCAACAAATTTTATCAGGGATTTAACGGATTTAACGGATGGATATTGAGGAGCGAGGGAAGATTTTCCCCGTTCGGACACTCGAACACTCGGCAAATCCGCCATCACAGGCAATCTGCAGAGTCGCTCACAGCTATTGACAAAAAAATCAAACTATCTTGTATAATCAGAATAGCGTGCAGTGCAGAAGCAATTATGGATGAGATCGAGTATGCCAAACTCTATCAGGAACTGGCGGCAATTCTGAATGAGTTTAATTTGGGTTGGGTAGTTCAACAAGTAGCGGATACTGTAGAGATAGGCAAAGTAATTGAAGAGCGATCGCTCAAAAGAAAAACACCTCTGCTCAAGATAGAAGATTATACCGCAAAAGAACAACTTTTGCTGTTAATTAATGCTGTTGAACAAGCGACGGTCAACACTTCCGAAATGGAAGACGAAATTGCTTATTTCTTGAAAGTAGAATCAGAAACCTCTCCCCTCGGCACAAAAATTACCTTTGCCAATTCAGGTGGCGAAACTGCCAAAACAATCGAGTTTACCTCCAGCGTCACAGCCCCCCGTCACAAACAGGCGATCGCCCTCAAGCACTTGCTGGAAAAACTGCCCTCTGGGCCGAGCAACTACGCCATCAATTCCGAAATTAAAAGCAAATTAAAAAGCTCGATCGATCCAGATTTTAACACAGCAGCAGAACAAGCCAGAATTTTTGACACTTACCTCTTCACAATCTTGCTAAAAGCAGTTGCTAATGAAGGCGGTACTATTTATTACAACAATGTTTTAGACGACGAAACACCGAAATATTTAACATTTAGAAAAACAGCGGGAAAAATTCACGGAACGGCACATCCCTATACTCATGCTGTTGTGGAATTTCCCGACAAACCAGCCCTGGAAGTTCACCTAGGAGTAAAAGTCCAAGGTAGAGCCGGAGTTTTGCACAACTGCAACGTTTTAATTTTGTACCAAAAAGAAGCAAATATCTGCCGCTTGCTTAACCGCGAACCTCGGCACTCGCAGGTAATTTTAGCAGTAAAATCGGAACACAGCACCTCAGAACTTCAACTAGAAATGGCTGGTGCTTTTATCGGCTTAGCATCAGACATTCGCTACGAAGGTGGCAGCTATTTTATTTCTAACAGTTACTCACAACCCGTAGCCAAACTGCTAACTACTGCTCGCAAAAAATGGGAACACAACATTTTTCCGAGAGCCACAAACGATGTCCACCGAATGATGTACTCGTTTCAAACTATCTTTAAAGACTTTAAAGCCAGAAACTGATTCAATTAATCAGGACTAAGGCAAACTGTCACAAAAGTCTTGCTACATTTTTTGTGTTAGGTTTCGTTTCACGAGCCTAACCTACTGTCTGATTCAAGTAAGGAATGTTTTTCTGGTTGTTTCCGGAGGGGTAAATTCGAGTTTCCTAAATTTGCCCGGTTAAATGTATCTGCTAATGTATCTGCTACATGAGCCAAGAAAATAATCTATCATGTTGCGAGCACCCGAACCTTACGAATAATGTTTAAGAAAGATAAATCTTCCCTGTTGTTTACGATCGGAGCCGCCACACTTCTGATCGGTTTAGGCTTTGTCACCTACTACCTCGTCATCTCCCGTGGGCCCGCCAAAGATTTGCCGCCGGGGGCAACGGTTGTCCCGCAAGATACGATGATGGCCCTATCCATCAGCACCGATGAATCGCAGTGGAATAGACTGCGAGAATTTGGCACGCCGGAGTCAAAAGCTTCGTTTGAGAGGTTTTTAACTCAAATGCGCGATCGCCTGCTCACAAGCAACGGCTACGCCTACGGGCAAGACATTCAACCCTGGGTTGGTAACACAGCAATGGTAGCCTTTCTCCGCAACAAAATAGCTATACCAGCCCCCTCGCCGGCACCCAACACGCCCCCATCTCCGCCAATTCAACAGTCAGTGGCAATTATCCTGCCAATTGCCAACCCAGTCAAAGCCAAAGAATTATTAGCAAAACCCAGACCCCTTAGCCAAGGAAAAATTGTTGAGCGTAATTATAAAGGGGTGCAAGTCACAGAAACTCAAGGCGTACCCGATCGCAATTTCTCAGTCGCGGTACTCGGCACAAGGTATCTAGCAGTCACCACAGATCCTAGCGCTACAGACAGAATAATCGACACCTACAAAGGCGAACCTTCCCTAGCAAAAACCCCTGGCTATGCAGACGCCATAGACAAAATAAAAAGTCCGGGAGCCTTCGGTCAAATCTACGTCAATATGCCCGTTGCCGCCGCCTATGCCGCCGCCAACTCAGCCCGCGAAATTTCGCCAGAAAGCCTCGAAAAACTGCAACAAAATCAGGGATTTGCCACCACAGCGACGCTGGAAGAAGAAGGAATTGCCTTCAAATCAGTCTCTTGGCTAAAACCCGATTCTACCAGAAGGATAGCAGTAGAAAACAATGCTCTAAAAATGGTTAACCGCCTGCCCAACAATACAATAATGATGGTATCCGGCGGCAACTTGCAGCGTTTGTGGCAAGACTACGTATTGGGAGCCGAGGCAAACCCGATTTCCCCGATTAATCCCCAAGTTTTACGCACAGGTTTAAAATCCACTACGGGCCTGGATTTAGATAAAGACTTGATGAACTGGATGGCGGGAGAATTTTCTCTATCATTAATACCAGCGCCAGCCCAGAATCCCAGAGACAAATTTGCTGCCGGATTTGTATTTATGGTGGAAACAAACAACCAGGGGGCTGCGAACAAATCCCTGAAACAGCTTGATGAAACGATGAAAACTAAAGGATTTAGAGTGGAGGAAATTCAAGTCGGCGGCAAACCGGGGATTAAATGGACATCGCCGTTTGGAGGGATTACGGTAACTCGCGGCTGGATGAACAATGTAGCGTTTATGACAGTAGGAGCTCCCGTGGTTGATGCGATCGTTCCGGAACCGAAAAGTCCGCTTTTAAGCAGCGAACTGTTCCAGAAAACAGTCCGATCGCAACTTACACCCCACAACGGCAATTTCTTCATCGACACCGAGAGTGCGTTTAACCCGAAAAACCTAGCTTTGCCGGAGTTTCCTCCCAGCCAAAAAATGTGGATTGACGCCACGCGGTCGATCGGCGTTACAGCGGCCGTCATTGGCGATCGTACCACCCGTTATGACGCTTTTGTCGGTCTCAAAAAATCCACCCAATCCACTCCTTCACCGGGCCTTGCTTCACCGCGCCCTGCTTCACCGCGCCCTGCTTCACCCAGTCCCTCGCCCACTGTCCAAACTTCACCCAATTAACTCTTAAATCCTGCCACAAATCCGCCTGCACACCCCCTTAACCACCAACAGGGCGATCGATTAAAATCCAAAACCCGCCGATATAAATCGGCAATAATCGAGTTGACTATAAAAGGGAAGTAGAGCCGGATTTAAGGAGTTTTACTTCACAAAACCTCACACAAAACAACCAAAAACCCGGTTTTTTATTTAAATAAACCGGGTTTCTGAATACTCTAACAATTTGACTTACTGAAGAAGAATTCAGAAGTCAGCAGCCTGAATCTCGAAGATATTCTGTGCGAAAGGATCGAGAATCGAGGCTTAAGCCCCCCGATTTTAATGGTGGGTCACAAAAAATCACTTCCGTGACCGTTAACACTCACTTCAGGCATGGGGTATTCTGAATTCTGAATTCTGTCTTCTGACCCTTCTCATTTCTTATTTTCATAATTTTAATTTTCGGCAAGTGTAGACTTTTTTTGTATAAAATAAAAATTTTTGGGATGTTTCCGAGTCAGTCTTGGACGCAGAAACCTAGTTTTTGAAGCCCGATACTTCCTTCAGACTCTCAATAATAGTTAAAAAACCAGGTTTCTACGGGTGGGAGTGCCTCTATGAAGGCCGTTTTTGTTTTTTTTTATTAATATGTCATGCGGAAGATACAGAGCCTAGGCATTTCGAGTTATATTTAGATTGTGGAGAAGATACGCTGAGAAAATTGCAAAAGCAGAGGCCAATTCTACCCATTGACTCCTGAATGCACTTGCAGTCAGCAACCCGGTTGCTTCATAAATATAGCGTCTTCAACCGTTCCGAAAAACCTATGCAGATATTGGCCTTCCTAGTCAGCACCTGTACAAAATCGGAACCCGCAGTCAAGCATCTTAACTGACTACGTTCATCTGGTCACGACACCGTGATGTAAACGCCAGCATTATGCACTGTCGAAGGCGATTAAGGAACGAGTGAACAGGTTGATAGCCAAGCGTATCGCTTTCCTAAGCAGGGAACGTGAACCTTTACCAGGCAAACCTTACTTAGCAATAAGACTTACAGAATAGCTCACAAATACCACCTCTGAAAATGAGGGGTAGATTTCCAATCTTCTACGCACATTGACCAGACACAGCACAGATGTGGAGATATTTAGTGACACAGCCGTAAACCCAAGTTTTTTCTACAAAGTCGGTTTTTTTACCTAATTTCTGTGATTTATATATTTTACCCATTAAAAACCTATGAAAAGCGTCAAAAATATTCAAAAAACGTCTAAATCCCTATCTAAAGCAAGAATAAGCAAACTGGCACTTGCTCTGCAAATAGTCTTAATAAATCTTTACTTTGTGCAAGCAAAAGCTGAAGGTCAAACAATTGTGCCAGCGGCGGACGCAACGGGTACTACCGTCACTCCCGCAGCGCAAAACGGAACTCCTGGGCAGCCAACTCGCTTCGATATTGAAGGCGGACAATTATCGAGCGATCGACAAAATCTTTTCCACAGCTTTACAGAATTCGGCTTGTCGGAAAATCAGATTGCCAACTTTATATCAAACCCCAACATTCGCAACATTTTAGCGGGCATAGGCGGCGGCAACCCCTCGATTATTAACGGCTTAATTCAAGTAACCGGCGGCAATTCTAACTTGTTTCTAATGAATCCATCCGGCATCATATTTGGCAACAGTGCCAGCTTAAACGTGCCGGCTTCTTTCACAGCAACCACCGCCACCGCTATTGGATTTGGTTCAAACTCGTTTAACGCTGTCGGTAGTAGCACTTACACATCTCTGACAGGCGTGCCCAATTCCTTTGCTTTTGGGGCCGATCGAGCAGGGGCAATTATCAACACAGCCGACTTAGCAGTCAAATCAGGGCAGAACTTAACCTTGCTAGGCGGCACCGTTGTCAGCACAGGCAGCCTTTCGGCCCCAGACGGTCAACTTACCGTAGCATCAGTCTCCGGGACAAATTTAGTGCGCGTCAGCCAGCGAGGCAATTTGCTGAGTTTGGAAATCGAGCCGCCCTCAGCGACGAGCCCAGGAACAGCGCCAACAGCTTCGACATTCTCGATCGCAACCTTGCCCGAACTCCTCACAGGCATCGGTGAAACGAACGCTACAGGCCTCAGCGTCAATGCCAACGGTGAAGTGGTACTCACGGCCTCTAACCGAGCAGTAGCTGCGGGGGACGTGGCACTAAAAGATGCAAACGCTCGGGCGATCGAAATTCAAGCAGCCAACAGCATTGCAGTCAGCGGAAACCTGACAAGTTCCCAAGGCGGCCCAATCGCCCTAGAAGCTAGGGGTGATATTAGCACTGTCGATATCAACTCCAACTCCGACACCACCGCAGGCGGCAACATCACCGTCACCAGCCGTACAGGAAAAGTAGAAACAGGCAATATCAACGCAAGGTCGATCGACAAAAACAGCAACGCCGGAGACGTTAGTATTGCAGCACCCTCAAGCAGCATTCAAACAGGTTTCATAGACGCCAACTCCGAAGAAAAACAAGGTGGCGAAGTCACCCTCAACGCGCGCAACGATATCGAAGTAACCCATATCAACACCGAAGGTAGAACAGGCGGAGGAAAGATTGACATTACAGCCGGCGGCAATTTCCGAGCGACAGGCACTTTCACAAACGATAACAACTGCTTGTCGCAAGCTTGCAGCATTTCCGCATCCACGACAGGTAGCGCCAATGGTGGAGATATCACCATTCGCCACGGTGGCGAAGCCTCGAACACTCTTTTCACCATCGGGCCAGACTATAACAGAGTCAACGGTACTGCTGGCAGCATTGCCACCGGCGGTCCAAAGAAGGAAAATGTGATTACAAAGGGAGGTTATTTCAGCCCCAACCCTCAGATAGTACAGCCGACACAAATTAACATTACGGCTTCTTCAGTATCGCCAGCACCAACACCCGCACCCGCAGCGACACCAACACCCGCAGCGACACCCGCACCAACACCCGCACCCGCAGCGACACCAACACCCGCACCAACACCCGCACCAACACCCGCACCCGCAGCGACACCAACACCCGCACCAACACCCGCACAAACACCCGCACCCGCAGCGACACCCGCACCCGCACCAGCAGCGACACCCGCACCCGCACCAGCACCAGCACCCGCACCAGCACCAGCACCAGCACCCGCACCAGCACCAGCACCAGCACCCGCACCCGCACCAGCACCCGCACCAGCACCAGCCCCAGCACCAGCACCCGCACCCGCACCAGCACCCGCACCAGCACCAGCCCCAGCACCAGCACCAGCACCCGCACCAGCACCAGCGCCAGCACCAGCGCCAGCACCAGCACCAGCACCCGCACCAGCACCCGCACCAGCACCCGCACCGACTCCCCCGCGAGCATCCCTACCAGCACCAGCACCAGCACCAGCACCCGCGCCAGCACCAGCACCAGCACCAGCACCAGCACCAGCGCCAGCACCAGCACCAGCGCCAGCACCAGCACCCGCGCCCGCACCAGCACCAGCGCCAGCACAAACATTAACGCCGACGCCAGCACCAGCGCCAGCACCCTCGCCAGCACCCGCACCCGCAGCAGCACAAACATTAACGCCGACGCCAGCACCGGTCTCAAATCTGCCACCAGCACCGATAATTACTCAAAATCCAGCACCGGTCTCAAATCTGCCACCAGCACCGATAATTACTCAAAATCCAGCACCAGTCCCAAATTTGCCGATCGCACCGACAATTACTCAAAATCCAGCACCGGTCTCAAATCTGCCACCAGCACCGACAATTACTCAAAATCCAGCACCAGTCCCAAATCTGCCACCAGCACCGATAATTACTCAAAATCCAGCACCGGTCTCAAATTTGCCACCAGCACCGATAATTACTCAAAATCCAGCACCGGTCTCAACTCTGCCACCAGCACCGACAATTACTCAAAATCCAGCACCGGTATCAAATGTGCCACCAGCACCGACAATTACTCAAAATCCAGCACCGGTCTCAACTCTGCCACCAGCACCGACAATTACTCAAAATCCAGTGGTTGCGCCTGCTGCTGCGCCCATAAATCTCGCGCCGACACCGGAGATCGCAGCCAACCAGCCACCCAGCACAAATCGTTTATTTTCGCCTAGCTTGCAAGAGCAAAACCAGATATCTAATTCCTTGCAACAGCGCATTTCACCTCCCGCGTTTGGGAATCTTGAAGCTTCCAAGTTGCCCACTAACGTCGGCGCTGTTATTTTTCCCGTGGAGGAGAGATTTACCAGTGAGTTTGTCGATTACCTAAATTTGCCATCAACAAATACGATCGCCACCCTAGAAGATGCTCAAAATACCCTTCGCAGTGTCCAACAAGCCACAGGCATCAAACCAGCTCTCATTTATATCAGCTTTGTACCCAGGGGTTCTGCAGTCGATCGGCCTTACAGCAGTTCCCCCATCTTGCGCGTAGAACAGCAAATTCAAGCCTCTGACGAACTGGAAATGATGGTGATCACCCCGGAAGGTGTGCCCGTTCGCCAGCGCGTCCCTGGAACCTCTCGCACCGAGGTAATGGCAACTGTTCGGAAATTTCGCGATGAACTGACTAATCCGGTAAAGCGCAACACAAAAAGTTATTTGCCATTGGCTCAGCAACTCTACCTGTGGATGGTAGCGCCGCTCGAAGCAGAACTGCAAGCCAAAGGCATTGAGAATTTATCTTTTATCTCAGATATGGGGTTGCGATCGATACCGATGGGCGCCCTGCACGACGGCAAAGGCTTTCTGGTAGAGCGTTACAGTGTTGGATCGATGCCGAGTCTCAGTTTGACGGATACCAGCCCCGCCAATTTCAAAAATACCCAAGTTCTGGCAATGGGGGCGTCGCAATTTCCAGAGATGAGTCCTTTACCTGCGGTGGAAATAGAAGTATCGACAATCACGCCGCAGCAGTGGCCGGGTAAGTCTTTCTTGAACGAAGCTTTCACCCTGGCAAATTTGAAATCGCAGCGCCAGCAGTATCCTTTTGGGATGATTCACTTGGCTACTCACGCCGAATTTCGATCGGGAGATCCCAGCCACTCCTTTATTCAGTTGTGGGATACTAAATTGCGTTTGGATCAGTTGCGGCAAATGAATTGGCACAGCCCGCAAGTTGAAATGTTAGTTTTGAGTGCTTGCAAGACTGCTGTGGGCGATCGAGAGGCCGAGTTGGGCTTTGGCGGGTTAGCCGTGCAAGCCGGGGTTAAATCGGCTATGGCGACTCTCTGGTATGTCAGCGACGAGGGCAGTTTGGGGTTGATGACGGAGTTTTACGGGCAGTTAAAAACTGCTCCGATTAAAGCAGAGGCACTGCGGGAAGCGCAATTAGCGATGTTGCGGGGAGAAGTGCGAATTGAAGGGGGGATGCTGCACACTTCTGTTGGCAATCTGCCGTTACCTCCGGAATTGGCAAACACGACGAGTCAGAATTTCTCTCATCCTTATTATTGGTCTGCTTTTAGAATGATTGGCAATCCTTGGTAATAAGGTTTGTTTTAGTCGATCGATTGTTGGCTAATTGTGCGAGATTTCGATCAGCGGGGTTGGGGAATATGGGTATAATCGATCGCAATTTAGAGCGCTCCTTCGGCGTTTGTGCGATCGTTTCATACCTGGATTCAGAAACGCCCGCTGATAATCTAATTGAATACCTGCAAAAATCTGAAGAGCCTGTTTGTAACTTTATTTAAATAAATAATACCATTTTTCTAAAGATGTGCTATGGATGAAGTCTTAGCCCCCCCTTAATAAGGGGGGGTTGGGGGGGTAATATCTAGCGCTACTTTATGAAATTGGTATAAAGTGCGATCGCCTCTTGACAGGTTATAGTATTATACCTAGAGTCATAATTAAACAGTGCTGCTGTCAGCCCTCTATCAGTTGCGACTCAAATATGTTAACTAGAATACATATTCACTATCAACACCAGTATTTAACACATGAGTAAACAATTATACAAAGTTTTTGACGAAGTAGAATTCAAAGCTCAACTACTTGCTAAATACTGGAATAATTTTTATACAGAAATTTCCGAGCATTTACCAGATACATATCAGCCTGAAATGCAAGAACTGTCTATAAAGTTAGACGAGGCTTTAAGCACTCTGGTTGAGGAACTCCGTAATCCAACTCTGACTCTGGCGACGACAGGAACCACCAGTAGTGGGAAAAGCACTTTGGTAAACTTGTTATGTGGAGCCGAAATTGTCCCCGTAGCCGTAAGTGAAATGAGCGCAGGGGCAGTCACGATCGAATATAGCAAGGAAAAGTCTCTAATAATCCATGAAACACCAGGAGCATTGTGGGAGTGCGGAGAATGGAGAGGTATCAGAGAGGAGAAAATTTATCAGCGCTTATATGAAGCAATGATAAGTTATATTGAAAATAGAGAAAAACAACCGAATTTAGCTTGTCCACAATCGACAATCTTTTATCCTTTCCGGCTTGTCAAAGAGTCAAAACTAGAACTGCCACAAGGAACTAGGGTAAAAATTCTTGATTTACCTGGTTTAGCCTATGTGGGCGATCAAGGTAACGCAAATGTGATTCAACAGTGCCGAGAGGCATTGTGCATAGTAACATACAATAGTGCAGAAACCGATGCACAGAAAGTAAAAAGCTTGTTGCAAGAAGTTGTACAGCAGGTCAAAGATTTAGGTGGTTCTCCGGCGCGTATGCTTTTTACTCTTAATCGTATTGATGTTTTTCGATCCGATAGAAATTGGCCTGAAACAGAAAATCGCTTTTTTGAAAATGCTATCCGCAGTATTAAAGGTGAATTGACTGAACAATTAAAAGAATATACAGAAGAGATTGAGAAGTTGCAGGTTGTAAAACTTAGTACATGGCCGGCTTTACTGGCTCTTCAGATCCAAAATTATGATGAAATATTTAGTGCTGAGGCGTGTAAAAAAGCGGACAACAATTTTAATGGATTAATTGATGAAGATATATTAGAAGACTTGCCACGTAACGTACAGAAATGGTCTAGACACGACCGAAACCGAGTTGCTGAAGCATTATGGAAAAAATCTTATGCAGAAGAGTTTCAGCAACACTTAAGAGAACATATTACTGAACACTTCCCACAGCTAGTAATTCCACAAATTATAGAACGTTTTAATCTTGCTGCTGGAAATGCAGTAACGGAATGGGCTGTACAAACAACAACAGCTATTCTTAACAGTTCAGAAGCAGGTTATCAAGAGGAATGTGAAAAAATATCAAAAATTAGGGCAGAGCTTGAAGGCTTCTTAGAAACTAGCGATACAAACTTAAAACAGCCGTTTGAAAGACTAGATACAAAAGTCAAACAGGTTCTTGCAAAACAGTCACAAGATGACGTTGTGAATTATATAAGAACCGTAATTAGGGAACTCCAACAGGAAGAGCAATACAAGAAATTAGGAGAAAAATTATTTCCACTTTATTCATGGGAGAAGGAATTTCAAAAAGGAATTACTCAAGTCTTAGAAGCAGTGGCAAAGTCTTTAGAAACTGGAAGGGTAGAGTTAGACAGTCCGAATTTAAAAAGAGCAAATGTTTTAAATGTCAATTTACTAGCAAGAAACTTGAACCGTTTAGTTGACTTAGGCTACAAAGCTTCCGTTGCTAAAGAAGGAAAAACAATGGAAGCAAGAACAGAGGCAGATAAAAACAAACTCAAACAACTCAATGAGGAACTTAATGAACTAGCTATCCATCTCAACATTGTTATACAGGATGTATTAAAACAGATTTCTACTCAAGAATTAAATAGAATTCATCAGGCTGTGTCCGAATTGTTTCGTTGCCACTTGTCTTATTTTGAAAATGGAGCAAATTCTCGTGCACCTGACATAGCGATTAAATTTCCTGAATCAGAACTGATTAAAGTCGAGAGTAATTTAAAATTTAATTTTCGGTTTAAAGCAGGATTTGCTATTACACAAGGGACTTGGGAAGAAGCAGTACAGGTTCCAAAACAAAAACGAACTTGGTATACATTGTGGATAGGTAAAAAAACCATTTATGAAACTGAGTATCAACCACGTTCTAGTGATAATGCTGAACTACCCAGCACAGAAAAATTACTGGAAGGTTGGATAGAGCAGGCGAAAGGGCAAGAGTCAGAAAGAGTAAATCAAGTTGCACGCTGGTTACTAGAACAAATTGACTGTCTAAAAAAAAATGTAGACAAAATTCAGAGTGATATTATTGATCGTTATCAAGAAAGGCTCGATAAGGCAAACCAAGAAATTACCCTAGATTATGAAAAGCAAAGAAACATTTGGCAACCTATGAAACAAAAAGCTCAAAACCTAGCAGAAGAATTTTCGAGCTTGGACATAATCTTAAAACAGGAGTGTTAAATTCAAATGAGTATTAAGGAACGCAAATCAAATCTGCTATTGGAGCGATAAAGAAATGGATATTGAAAAAATTAAGGATGATACTGTTAAAACTGTTCAGGGTGTTGTTAAAACTGTTCAGGGTGTTGTTAAAACTGTCCAGGGTGTTGCTACAGCTACCCAAGAACTTGTGGAGTCGCTATATTCTCAAGAACCAAAGAGGAAGCAAATACAAGGAGAATCATCAAATAATAGACCATCTCTACCTCCTTCTCCAAAAAAGTCTTCCGTGTCTGTAGCTTTGTGTCTTATTGTTCCAGCATCGGTGGTGGGAAATATCAGAGAAAATCATACAATTAATGTCTCTGATATAGAAAAACTAATAGAAAATGCTTCATATTTTCTATGTACAAGTCCTGAAGAGGCGAATACCATACAGCAGCGTCTAAAATTAACTGAGGAAGATATTACAGATGTAAGTGAACAAAGAGAATTTTACGTCAGGATTGACATTGCTGATGGGCCAGAAATGATTGGGAAGAAAGTTCAATATATTTTAAAAAGAAATCTTCCCCCAAATGGACAGGGTACTGTTAAAGAATTAGCTTGTCTGGAATATCTATCTGTATCGGGCTTAGAAAACTTTAACCGCGTGTAAGGAATATATCAATGGATTGGAAAACAGCATCTTCTTACTATGAAGCTCGTCTTAGCGACGCTCTAAACGTGCAGCGACACGCGGTTAATTTGGCTATGTTACCCCAAGCTGAAGTTCCGGCTCGATTAAAAGAGGTACTTTTACAAGAAGCAGAACCTACTCGCCGCCAACTTGAAAGACTCAAAAAACGCGAGTTTCGCATCGCTGTTGTCGGGTTAGAGAAAGCAGGAAAAAGCACCTTTATTAATGCTTGGCTAGAATGCGATTTACTTCCTGCGAAGGGAGGAAGATGTACATTTACAACCACCCAAATTTATTCAGTTGAAAACGAGTCTGAACAAAGGCTGGAAGTACAAGCGAGAACCGAAGAAGAGTTTATCAACTTACTCAAGGAACTTGAGAAAGTTGGAGCGAAAGAAGACCTAAATACTATACGAGCAAACGAAATAACGTTACAACAGGTAAGAAGAGAAGGCAATCTTACTTTTCCCTTTACTAGACTCGAAGATATTAGAGAACCGCTCAAAAAGTATGTAGCAGATGAAAAGTATGCTCACGCTGTTTTAGAGGCGAGACTTTATACTAACAAGCTTGCTCAGGCTGAAGGGATTGTTTTTTATGATGTTCCCGGTTTAGATTCAGGTTTAGCAAAGCACGTTGATGAAGCACAAGAGATGCTGTCTGACTGTGATGCTGTGATATTGGTACAACGATTTACGAGCCTCCGAGAAAAGGAACTAGAAATAATCAAGTTTACCGAACTGGGCGATAAAAACGTCACCGTTGCTGATAAGCTTTTTGTATTTTTAAGTCGGATTGATTCATTAGGTAGTGCAGAGGCGCTTAAAACACATATTGAAGAAGCATCTCAAGACTGGTTAAAGCGTGCAAAGCTTCCACCTGAACGCATTGTATATGGTTCAGCCGGAGCCTATCTAATTTTGAATGGTTTAGCAGGAGAACAGACTAAGTTAGAGATTGGGGATGCAAGTAATATCGAAGCTCAGTTGAAGAGACTGACTGGAATTACCGATGAAGAAACTCTGAATAAAAATGGTACTGGAATTCCAGAAATTAAGGAAAAAATATTTAACTATATCAACACTGAGCGTGTCTCGATTTTAAAGAAAAGATGCGAAGCGTCTATCAATAAGATTTTCAGCAATTCAGAACAGATTTATATTACAGTCAGCAAAAAGTATCCCGAAAATCCTGAAGAAGCCAAGCTATTTGAAGAAAATAATCGGCGGGTTTTCTTTACCGAATGGTGGAATCAAAAATGGGAAACAATCAAAGCTGATTTACAAAAATACTATGAATATTCTGTTATAAACAAATCCTTAGATAGTTCTAATGCTAAGTCATTCACTCAAATAGAAAAATTTAGACAACGATATTTACAAATCGTTGACAATGAAATGCAGAAACTCAGGGAGGAAACATTTAAAAAGAAAGATACTATCTTTCTTGCTAACTCCAATCCAGAGTTTGACCGCATGAAAGCCAATTTTGCTTGGCGTGATGATTTGTACGGTGATATTAGTAAGCTTCTTTCTGCAATTGCTCATCAACTTGCTTTAGAACTTAAGGATGAAGCATTAAAATTAGTTGAATATATGACAAGTTTATTATGGGAAAGTAATCAAGTAAAACCCAGGCTAATTGAAAATTCAGAGGAATATTTTTTAGCAAAACTAGAGAATAGCTTAAGCGTATTATTTTTACGCTTTGCTCGTCCAGTGGCTGAAGCGCTGATTCGCGGCCCAGTTAATAGTGATACTCGAAATAAAATAATCAAAAGTTTAGGGGTAGATATTGAAATTATTGATAACTACTATAGTGGGGAAGAAGCTGCATTTAGGGTTCTCAAAAAATATGTAAAATATGGTTCAGATTTACTATTTAATTCGGAGATTCGGCAACAAGTATTAGGAGTTACAGGAATAGCAACACAAATAGCTGGGGTAGCAGCGCAAATAGTGGGAGATTTTTCTAATGACATAAAATCGCCACAAGAAGAAGCTGTAGTTTTTGAGGTAGAAAATGATATTAGTGCGTTTGAAGAATACTTAATTTATGCAATTTTCAGTGCGGCTGGTTTTGAGTCATACTGTATTCAAGAACTGAAGGGTTTAGTTGATAGTTTCCGAAACAAAGAAGGTACTTGGACTGGCGTTGCTCTCAATGAGTGGTTGCAGGGAAATTCACTTCTGTTTGCTGAAATACCTGATAACTTGAAGTCACAAGAATCGAATTTAGAAGTTAGCGAACGATTGAGGCAATTATCTATTGCTTTAAAAAGAAGTCGTTCGCCGGAGCTACTGTGAGGGACTGAAACTACAGGAAAATAGACCTTTTGCAAAAGTCCTTTTAATGAAATTAAAGGACGGGATCTCCGGCCCATCCCACAAAAATCATCTTTTCTTGTGGAATGGGGCGGAGATCCCGTCTTAGCTATTTATCTAAAATCGTGCAACACTCTTCGACCCCCCCTAGCCCCCCCTTGGAAAGGGGGGGGACAAGAATACTGTTGCATTCTTTTTTAAAATTGGTATAAATCGCCGGAATCATCCCCGATCGCACGCTTAACATCCTCTCAGCAACGGCGGATGCACCAAAAGAACCCTAAAACCCAGGAAGTAGAGGGGGGGTACGTTTGATGTGTTTGTGCGCGTAAATGGCGCGATCGCCCCCTCAAGTGCAATTCCTAACCTCGTATCAATCTCCCTGCGGCAAATTCTCCAGCCAAACCTCTAAATCCTCGATCGACTGAAAATCTAACAATTCCTCTGCTAGAGTTTCAATTTGCTCGATCGACAAATCAGCAATTCTAGTCGTGATAGATTCCGGTAATGTTCCAACTCGCCGATTTAACAGACGGCGATTTAACAGACGTAAAATCAAGGCTCTTCCTTCTTGTTCGCGACCTTGAACAATGCCTTGCACAATGCCTTGTTCAATGCCTTGTTCAATGCCTTCTTCCTTAGCTTCCCGATAAAAGCGAGTTTCCTCAAGCGTAATCCCTAACATCGCCTCTGCCTCCCTTCGGTTCAAATTTGTAAACTTTTGACATCCTCCCACCACTAATTTGGAGTACCGAATATAGTGGGGGATTCCCAAGAATTCTTGGTTCGCAGTTCATCGAGCCAACTTAGAGCAAGAACGTCTCCGTTCTTAAGCCAGAGGTTAGTTTCTCCCTGCGCTTTTGAGCTTTTGGCTCCAGATTCCGTATGCCCTACGGTACTGTTTAAATATTCAGCTAACAGCTTGAATCCTTTTGCCAAAATGTTTTTTGCGGCATTGTGGTCGCGATCTAAAACCGTGCCACACTGGTTACATCGATGCGTCCTGGTGCTAAGAGTTTTCTTCACTTTCGATCCACAGCACGAACAATCAACAGTCGTGTTTCGAGGTGGAACAGCGATAACAATGACACCGTGAACCAGGGCCAAATATTGAAGCCATTGAGTGAATTGATACCATGATGCGTCGCTAATAGACTTAGCTAAGTGGTGATTTTTCACCATGTTTCGTATCTTCAAGTATTCGTAGACAATTAGGTCGTTAGATCTAACTAGCGCCAGAGCATCTTTACGAGCCTTGTCTTCACGCTGTCTACTTACCTTGAGATGTTGTTTGGCTAAAGCCCTGCGAGCTTTATGGTATCTATTAGACTGCTTTTTGCCCCTGATATGCTTCTTAGAAACCCGGCGTTGCAGCATCTTGAGGCGACGTTCGGACTTTCTCAGATATCGAGGGTTATCGACAGTATTTCCATCAGAATCGGTGTAGAACTCTTTAAGCCCTAAGTCGATTCCCGTCATTTTTCCTTGAAACTCATGCTCCTCTCTTCTATCCCAGTTCACTAAGAACTGAGCGTAGTAGCCATCAGCAAGTCTGATAACTCGAACCCTAGAGATTTGTTTTTCTGAATACCCGACCAAATCCCTAGAGCTCCATAAGTTCATCGTTCCTACTTCAAAACCATCGGTGAAGGTTATCTGTCTTCTATCAGCAGATAATTTCCATCCACTGTTTTTGTACTCAATGGAACGGCTGAACTTCTTGTATTTGGGGTAGCCTTTTTTACCAGGCTTACCCAATCTACAGTTTTCATAAAAACGCCCAATAGCAGACCACGCTCTATCTGCGTGAGCCTGTCTAGCTTGAGAGTTAAGCTTCTTCGTCCAAGGGGTTTCCTTGTTTTTAGCTAGTACCGAGCAAAGCTTTTGGAGGTCATTCCTAGTGACTCCTTTGTTATCTTCCCAATATCGCAGACAAGTGTTGCGGATGAATTGTCCGGTGCGGATTGCTTCATCCAACTTACTGTACTGTGATTGAGTTCCTTTTAACTTTGCTTCTATTACTAACATGGTAGAATGATACCACATTTTACCCAACACAAACACGGGTATAATTATAATGATTCGCTATCGCTCAATCGTTAGCTGGTCGGCATTCATCTCGCCGCTAAACCATCGGGGGGACTCGCGGATCTCGATAAATCCCCCTCGGTTATAGCGGGAGCCTTCTGCGGACATTAAGGTAAAATATTGAATCTCGACGCATTAACCCAACATCTCCTCTAACCTATGCAACTGCTCGAACCCTCAGTCCATTTTAGATTTTAGATTTTAGATTTTAGATTTGACTCGCCTTGATAAATCTGGGAGGTTGAGCTTTAGTCTAAAATTTGGGGAATATCCACAACGATTGTCGGGGGCTTCCGTTTTTTGCTGGTTGCAAAAACAGCAAATGGGTAATTCAGCTCAATCAATTCTAAAGGATTCCAGATCGCCCCAGATCAAAAAACATCCTATATTTTCAGTCCTAGACGCACTCCCGACCAAGAAACGGGGTTTTTTACTTAATCTTCGAGTACGAACGAAGGATTTTCCTAAAAAAACCCGGTTTCCGGCCCCCTCTGCGTAAATCCTAATTTTGTGAATCGGCGATCGAATTTCGCCCATCAGCATTCCGTGTTTCCTTCCTTGGAACTCGTCCAACCTCAAGCCCTCAGCCAGAATCAACAAGCGTGACTTGACGGGGTGACACTCGTCTGGTGGGTCAATAGTAGCTTGTTTGATGCGTCCGCGCGATCGCCCACTCGCACCTCAACAACCGCCAATCACTCATAATTGCCACAAAAATTCAAAATCCTAAACCCAAAACTGCCCAACCCCAGTACGATCGATCTAGTTAGCAAAAATAAGTAAAAACATTACCGGAGTAATTTTTATGGATCTGGTCGTACTCCAGAACTGGCTGGACAACATCTCCTTTGCCGTTTTGTTCTCCACAATGCTCATTTACTGGGTTGGCGCAGCATTCCCCGGCATTCCCTACCTGGGGGCCCTAGGAACCGCAGGAATGGGCGTCGCCAACCTATCCATCGCCGCTTTACTCGGTTCTCGATGGATAGAAGCCGGCTACTTCCCCTTAAGCAATCTCTACGAATCCCTATTTTTCCTAGTTTGGGGAATCACCGCCATCCACCTAGTCGCGGAAAACATGAGCCGTTCCCGCTTAGTAGGAGTAGCCACATCCCCCGTAGCAATGGCAATATCCGCCTTTGCAGCCCTAACTCTGCCGGCAACCATGCAATCTGCAGAGCCCCTAGTACCCGCCCTCAAATCAAACTGGCTGATGATGCACGTTAGCGTCATGATGCTCAGTTACTCAACTTTAATGGTAGGAGCCCTGCTGGCGATCGCCTTTTTAATCGTCACCCGCGGCCAAAAAATCGAACTCACCGGTAGTTCCTTCGGCACCAACAGCAACCGCAACGGCAACTACCGCCTCCAACGCCCTCAAAACCCCGAACCTCAAAATGCAGAAACCAGCGCCGACAGCGCATTAGTTTTCAGCGAACCCTCTTTCAACTCCAACAATAACGGTTTGGGCACCACCGCAGTCCTTGAATTAGCCACCGTTCAAACCACATCAACCGCCCCAACTCAAACCGCAGAACTTCTCTCGCCCCAGCGCTTGAATCTAGCAGAAACTCTTGATAACATTAGCTATCGCATCATCGGTTTAGGATTCCCTTTACTAACTGTTGGCATTATTGCCGGTGCGGTTTGGGCTAACGAAGCTTGGGGCTCATACTGGAGTTGGGACCCGAAAGAAACTTGGGCGCTAATTACTTGGTTGGTATTTGCTGCCTACCTGCACGCCCGCATTACTCGCGGCTGGCAGGGAAGACGCCCAGCAATTTTAGCAGCCACAGGTTTTGTGGTAGTTTGGATTTGCTATCTAGGCGTTAATCTGTTAGGCAAAGGTTTACATTCCTACGGTTGGTTTTTCTAATTCCTAATCCACCAATGGGCCACAGAAGAACAGGATAAGTCAAAGAATCGGGATTAATATCATCTCCGGTTGTAGGGTGGGCAATTCCCACCTTACTTAACCAGCGAGATTCTAATAATTAACTCCCTCTTCCTTCTTATAACTTCGGTCTTCCTCACATCCGTTACATAATCCGTTGCCGAACTTCCTTCATTAAAATAAGGACAATTAATATGGACGAATCGCCAATATTTCCCCAAGAAGACGATGTTGTGTCTGCCCCTACCAGCGCTTTGATGTATCAATGTACATTCAAAGTCAGCGAATTTATGGCAATCATGCAGTCAAAATTGGTAGACGAAAAATTATTCTCAGACGGCCTGGATTGCGAGCTATTAAGTGCTGGAAAAAACTGGACTAAAGGAAAACTTAGAATGCGTCTGGAGTTCATTCCGCTTGAACCAGAAATCAAAGAACAAAAAGCCCTTCCTGCCGCTGCCGAAAGCTCAGACACCCTGCAAAACTCTGCGGTAGATAGCTCAACTCAAACCGATATAGATGAGCCATTAAATCAATGTGACTCAACAGAAATAAGTAATCATTTTCCTATTTCTAGGTATCCAGACCGCGACCCCCAAAGTATAGGAATGTGGAGCTAGGAAGGCAAAGATTGAGAGATTGGGAGAGGGGGATGGTTCCCCTTCTTTGCTGAAAATCCATCCGTTAAATCCCGGACAATGCTCGTTTTCTAAGGAATGAGAATTAAATAACTTCCACAAGTTTGTGGGATGGGCGTCCCACAATAACAATTAAAATTGTAAGTTATTTAATTCGCGATCCTAACTTCCTGATTTTTGCTTAATAAAAAACTGCTCTCATGGCTGAATCTTCCAATTGGACGCACCTCCACGCTCAAGTGCACAAGACGCTGCTGTACCGACAAATATTGCCATCAAATCAGCGATTGCTAGTAGCAGTATCGGGCGGACAAGATTCTCTGTGTTTAATTAAATTACTGCTAGATTTGCAGCCAAAATGGGGGTGGAATCTAGCGATTGTTCACTGCGATCACCGTTGGCGTTCTGACTCGGAAGCCTCGGCTAATCATGTAGAACAATTAGCTAAAAACTGGGGAATATCCTACTATTTGGAAACAGCCTGGGACATCCCGAAAACAGAAGCAGCGGCCAGACAGTGGCGATATCAAGCTTTAACCGAAATTGCGATCGCCCACAACTACCCCTACATTGTTACAGGCCATACAGCTAGCGATCGCGCCGAAACACTCCTCTACAACCTGATTCGCGGCAGTGGCGCCGACGGACTTTCTGCCCTCACCTGGAAACGGCCCCTCGCCGATTTTGGATTGCCGATTTTAGATTTTAGATTGGCGAATTCCGGCGAAAATCCCAACTCCCAAATATCGGCCGATTTTAGATTGGAAAATCAGGATGAAAATTCCCAATCGAAAATCCCAAATCTAAAATCTAAAATCTATTTAGTTCGTCCCTTGCTTGAAATAACTCGATCGCAAACAGGTCAATTTTGTCAAGAGCAAAAACTACCAATTTGGGAAGATTCCACAAATCAAGACTTGCAATATACTCGCAACCGGATTCGATCGGAATTATTGCCTTATTTGGAAACTCATTTCAACCCAAAAGCCCAACAAGCCCTAGCCCAAACAGCCGAACTTCTCCGCGCCGACGTAGAATATCTCGAACTTGCAGCCAGCGACTTGCTACAGCGAGCAATGTCTCCAATTGCAGACAATATGCAGGTGAATTTTCAACTTCCCGTCAAGTTAAATCGCCCGATTTTGCGCGAAGCACCCCTTGCCTTGCAGCGACGGGCAATGCGGCAACTACTGCAACAAATATTGCCCTCGGCGCCCAGTTTTGAAAGCGTAGAAAAACTAACGAGCTTAATAGTAGCCCCCAACCGATCGCAAACCGATCCATTTCCTGGAGGAGCGATCGGTCGAGTCGAACACCCTTCGATAATTTTACATATTAAATTTTAAGCTGAGAGCAAACTCGAAAGGACTTGCCGCAACTCAGAAACTACCCGATTTTGCTCGTCTCCCGTCTCCTGCACCCGATCGAGTTCCCCCGCCACCGCTTCGAGCTTTTGGCGTAGCGCATTCAAATTGTCCTGCACCGGCTGCAACATTTCTTGATAAACATTCACCCTGCCCCAGAGTTGCGCCACTGCACCTTTCTGGTTGAACAAATTCTGCTCTAACTGCTTGAGTTCGTAGCGTTTCGCCTCACTTTCCCCATTTTGGCGGTTGACATTTGCCTCTATTTGGGATATTGCTTCCTGCACTTGCTGAATTTCGTTTTCCAGTCTTTGCAATTCTTGGCTTTGCTGCTGTCGCTGAGTATTGAGCTGTGCGACAATCGGCCCCAAATCAATATCTCCTCGCTCTTGTTTGGAAGCATTAGCAGTACCCAGCCGCCGCCACAGCACCGCCTGATGCTGCTTTAAAACATCTTCTCGTTCCTGCAACCGGAGGCGCTGTCCCACCAGAGTTTCGTTTAACATCTGATAACTTTCGAGCTCATCTGCCATTTCATTTTCCAAAGCCATGCGATCGTACTCGGAAGCAGCTTGAATTTTCTCTTGCAGCTCCTCGATTGTCTCCCGCTGCAGAGTCAACTCCTCCTCTTGATCGTTAACAAACCGGAACACCTTTTCCAAATCCTGTTGCAGGTGTTGCACCAGCCCTTGTAACTCATCAACAGGCATCTTCTCCAAAGCTGACACATCTACTTTCTGCTCCGTACCCGCAGCACCCGAAGCAGATGCGAGCCTGGAAACTTGCTGGTAAAGCTCCTCAACAGCCCGCACCTGCAAAGACACCGACTGAGCCTGAGCCTGCTTAGCGCTGAGGGTACTTTGCTGTCCTTTAAGCTCCGCCCGAGCCCCGGCCAAAGTATCTTGAGATTGGTACCACTCTTGCCAGCGGTTTTGGAGGCTCTGATTTTGTCGATCGACCTCTTCTTGTTGCTGTTGAGCTATGCTCTGTTTTTGCTCCAACTGCTGCCAGTGCTGATCCAGAATTGCCTGTTGAGCGCCCACGGCACCAAGAGACTGATTCATTTGTTCCCGCACCCCTTGGGCCGAAGCAATTGCCCCTCCCAGCTTCTGCATCAACTCCTGAATCCTCTGAGTCTGCTGCTCATCAACTACTGGCCCCTGCCGAACCTCAGACTGCTGCTGGGCCACCCGTTGCTGCTCGCCCCGCAACTGTTCCCAAGCCGTCTCTATTTCCACGCGACTGCGATCGACTTCTTCTCGCAGTCGGTTAGCTTCATCTCGAGTATTTTCAATTTCCGAGCGCTGAGCCTCCAGCCGCTCCAACTCCTCTTCCATTTGAGCCAACTGCTCTTCGCGGGCTTGCATTTCCATTTCCCGGCGATTGAGTTCCTGACTCGAAAACGTCAGAGAAGCCTTCCACTGTTCAATTTCCTCTTCCTTATCCTTAAACTTGTCCTGCAATCGCGAGAAATTTTGCAGAATGCTCACCAACTGGCGGGCCGCCTCCTGAATCCGCTGCACTTGCTTGCTAGCGCTCAACTCAACCAGCACCAGCGTGCCGTCGTTAAACTTATTAGCTTCCTCAACTGGGATCGCGTCATCACCTGGTACGGCGCTCCAGTTATGTTCGCCCCGCTGACAAGCTAGCAGTTTCAGTTCAGCCTTACCGCCACCGAGACCAAAGCCGCTTCTCTGTTTTTGTACTTCCGCTAGATACAGCACACTAATAGTCCTCTGCTTCGTAAAACCTATCCCAACTTACTTTAAGTTACTTAAAGGCCTAAAAGATAAGTGGTGTTTACTTCCTACGCTGTTGGGTAGACGGCTAATTCCAACATAAGTAGGCTATCCCCCTTAAGCCAAAGGTTCTTGACTAAAGATAACACTGCCTGTGATTTTTAGTCAACTTACCTAAAGTAAACAAGTGTAGGCAAGTAAGGATCGCTTTTTGCCAATTAAGTCTTACTTCTTGGTATTGTTTGCCCAATCGGGGGATAGCATTTTTTCTAACTTTTCTTCAGCACTAACGCATAGCACGTTCTCACGGGAGAACTTCCAGAAATTACGGGCGTCACCAGTTGTCTGGAGGAATGAGACAGCAGTACCAATGCCACTTGATTAAAGACTAGCTCTCACTGCGAAGACTGCCATAGGCTAAAGCTGAAAAAGGTCAGTCCGTCAAAAACTTTCTATTGATTGTACCAGGCTTTAGTTGCGGCTCGATCGTCAGAAAAGCCATCGCTACCCCCAAGCGGACGCCATCCTTCGGCGGACTAGGGATTTGAACCGCGCTGCCTTAGAATAGGGTAATGACGCGAGCCGATGACGCTCGCGGGGGGCGAGCAAAAAGGTCGATCGGCACTGAGGGTGAGAAACTGTAACCAAAATCCTACTCACATCTACTCATTCCTTCTGAAATGAGTAGGGATTGAAGCAGTATATAGCGTGATTCAAAGCGATAGAGAGGTAAAAATGCTGTTAGGCTTCAAAACCGAATTGAAACTGAATAATCAACTTACTCGCACATTGTTAGCCCAGCATTGTGGAGTAGCGCGTCATGCGTTGAATTGGGGATTGTGGTTGACCCCAAATATACTTCACCACAATAAAACCAACGAGAGTGAAAAGCTCAAACTTCCCACAGCTACTGACTTGCACAAACTCTTAGTAGCTATAGTGAAATCAAAAAATCCTTGGTACTATAGCAATCCTCGCATCATTTGTAAAAATATGTAGGGGTAGTGCTACCCCTACTCCCCCTGCCTACCCCAGCCAAGTTGGGGCAACCGGGCGTGGGGAGAGCCCCTACAAGAATTACACGAATCATTTAGGATTGCTATATGAATGCAGCAAGTCTACACCGCAGCAAGCATGAATGGCATTGCGCGAAGCAGGGAAACGGTGTTTTAACAAAACTCGGGGAGTGCCGATATTTAAGAATCAAGGGCGGCGTGACTCTTTCACGTTAAAAAGCGCAGTTAAAATCTTGGGTGACAATAAAATTCAATTTCCTGTTATTGGCATTTTGAAAACTTATGAAAGATTGCCACAAGTATTAACCAAGTCTTGCACGATATCCCGTCAACCCGACAGGTGGTTTATCAGTTGGCGGTTTGACGCCCAACAGCAGGAATCAGGCAATACAAGCATTTTCAGAGTTGACCTCGGCATTAAAGCATTAGCTACTCTCTCAACAGGTGAAGTAATTGCTGGGGCAAAATCCTACCCAAAATATGCAGCCAAAAGGTCAAGAAGGCAAGGGCTAAACCGCCCTAAAATGATCGGTTCAAGCAACGGTCAAAAAGCGCAAGTCAAGATAGCGAGACTGCATAAAAAAATAGCTAACACACGTAAAAATACGTTACATAACTTGACGACATTACTTGCCCAAAATCACGGTTTAATGGTCATAGAGGATTTGAATGTAAGCGGAATGATGGCTAATCATAAGTTGGCTGCGTCTGTTGCCGCTCTGGGATTCTTTGAGTTTCGCCGCCCGTTAACCTACAAATGCGAGTTGTACGGTTCAAAGTTGGTAATTGCTGACCGTTGGTTCCCGTCCAGTAAAACCTGTTCTAACTGTGGAACAAAAAAAGAAACACTTTCCTTGAGCGAGAGAGTGTTTGAATGCTCCTATTGCGGATTGGTGATTGACCGTGACTTAAACGCGGCAATTAATTTGTCAAAAACCGTCAGTTAGGCGGGGATCGTGCCTGTGGACTGGTGAGTTTCGACACCGCCAGGATGAAACAGGAAGTAAGCTTTACAATACTACTGAGTAGACTTGTCTAGTCATGAGTAGATGTGAGTAGGTCTTATGTAACGGAATACAAGGTGAAACTCTACACTTAGAGAATGCCGCGAGTTGCGCGGTTTCAGCTTGTGGACTGGTAGCGCGGCCGAGACCCGGCAGCAAGTATCGCCCTTTCGTCAATTCCCAATTGTGAGATCGGCATCAGCGCGTAAATTATTGACGGAAACTAAAGTCAATGTTTTCGCCAGCACACAGTCTTTCCGATCTCAGACGCCAACGGTTTTAAGGAGGACATTTTAGCTGCATGCAGGGAAATTTGAGTGAAATAGACATCCGCAGCATCCTGCAATTGATTGAGTTAGGCCAGCGAACCGGAGAACTGTTCGTAGAGGCCTACACCTCCACCGGCAGCGGCACGGGTACTCAACCTACCTCGCGCTCCCTTGCAGGACAATCCTGGTATGTCTTCTGCTTCAACGGTCAGATTATTTACGCTACCCAGAGTGCGGGCAGTTTGTTTCGCTTGCGCGACTACCTGCGCCGCTACAAAGCAGATACCGCCCTCGACAAAATCCAAGTTCCCTATATGGCATCTACCAATGCCCCAGAATACGGCTACCTCTGGGCCCTGCTAGAAAACCACATCCTCACCCCAGCTCAAGGCCGCAACATCATCCAGAGCATGATCCACGAAACCCTATTTGACTTGCTCAGTCTCCACCAGGGTTCCTTCACTTTTGAAATGGGCCCAGCTTTGGCTCCTCAACTGACCAGCTTAGAAATTAGTTCGCTCCTGGCCAAGATTGTCAAACAGGTGCAGCAGTGGAAGCAGTTTCACCCTCACATTCAGTCGCCCAACCAATGCCCGGTGATTTCAGATCCCTCCGAGCTGCGAGTCGCGCTGCCTGTCAACACCTTTAATACTCTCAGACGCTGGGCCGACGGGCACACTTCGATCCGCCAAATGGCGCGCTACCTCAACCGAGACGTGCTCACTGTCGCTAAGGCGATTTACCCCTTTGTGCAGCAGGGATTGGTGCAAGTATTTTACGAACCCTCTGTAGCCCCCACCAACAACAAAAAAGAATGGTCGTCCCCAGAAACCAAAGTTCCCAGAGTTGTCTGTATTGACGACGACAATACTATTCGCAAAACAGTCGAGTCAATTTTAAATGAACACGGTTACGAAGCTACTACGATCGGCAATCCCCTCCAAGCCCTGAGTTTGGTGTTTCCACTCAAACCCGATTTAATTCTGTGTGACATCGCCATGCCGGAACTCGACGGCTACGAAATTTGCGCTATGCTGCGTAGTTCTAGCGCTTTCCGGCAGACGCCGATCGTGATGTTGACGGGCATCGACGGATTTATCGATCGCGTTAAAGCCCGCATGGCCGGAGCTACAGACTTTTACACTAAACCTTTTGGTGAAAGCGAGTTATTGATGCTGGTAGAAAAATATGTGGGCCCAGGCTACCCTCGGGTCAATCTCTCGGAAAGATTATTAGACCGATCGCTAGAAGACCAATTAGAAGAAAAATAAGTTTCGCCCCCATGGCATGATGGGAGCTTTTTTGTACCTGCGGTTAGATCGAGTCTCGGCCACCACAAAGAGAAAGCTGGACGTACTATTGGCGATCGCACCATAAACTAGAATGTATAAATCCGCGCGCTGGCATAAGGGCGTCGGTAAAACTCTGTTCAATTTCTAGACCCAAGTGGGTCTAACACGCTCAAAGTGCAAATATAATATACTTGTTCTCCACTTGCAGCCGCTCCGAAAAACTGATGTACAGAGCTACTTATTGCTAGGTATTTCTGTACAAAGCCAGAGAGTCCAATTCTCAGTCTTAACTGACTCCGTTCATGATTGTCGGGACATCAGCCATGTCAACAACTCCTCGCTAATCCCAGTATCGGTTTAGCATTCATCGCAGAAATTACCCAGAGTTTTACCAATTGAGACGGCGGTGGGATTACAAAGTGAAGCTTTAGGGGTTTCAAATTAATTGTTCGTACTCTATTTGAGCTAATTTGTAAGCATTGGTCGCGCGCATTTATTGAGGGCAGTCAATTATTGACGGAGAAAATTTATTGCCAAGGATCTCCGGCAGTAGCGCCATTCACCCCTTGGCTGTGTCAAGCTTGGCTGTGTCAAGTTTCGACCATCGAAGTTTCGATCGGCTTCTTCTTGGCGGGAAACCTCAACAATTTTGCTAGAAATGCAGGTGTCAGAATTATGATTAGCGGTAGCCCAGACTTTATATTACCAGGACTAGGCGTAGATCCGGCTCCGGAATTCCAAGAACTAGAAACTCCCGAAGGAGAGCTGCACCTGCGGTTCTACGTTCCTTCGGGGAACGAGTTCGCTCTGCCAGCGACAGGGATTAGAGAGGTACTATCCCCGTCCCCAGACCGCATGACACCGATCCCCAACGTTTCCTCTTTGCTTTTAGGTACGCTAAATATGAGAGGACGAGTGATTTGGGTGGCAGACCTCGGCCAATTTCTGGGAGACCAAACACCTCTGAACACAGATAGACCCGAAATCCCGATCGTGGCTGTGGAAGACCAAGACACGATTTTGGGGCTGGCAGTCGATCGAATTGTGGGGATGGACTGGCTCGACGTAGAGCAACTGCACTCTCAGAACAATGCACCAGACGGCATGATTCCATTTCTGAGGGGAGAATGGATGTTAGGTGCACCAGCTCAGAAAGTGCTCCGACTGCTAGATCAAGTGAAAATTCTGCGCTCGGCGCGGTGGGCAGCGTGAAATCGATTTTAGATTTGCGATTTGCGATTTTCGATTGAGGTCTAATCATAAACAGTCACACGACGTGAGGCGCGCATCTAAACATTCAATTCAAGATAAAAATCAAAAATCTCAAATCTAAAATCTAAAATCCAAAGAGGGCGGCAAATGGCAACAAGTACCAACTTTCAGCAGGACTACCAACGGGCAGAAGCGGCCTACATGGATGGCAATTATTCAGAAGCCGCAGCCCTAGTTTATCAATTAGTAGAAGATTTTCCCGAAGACCCCAGCGCTCGCCTGCTGTGCGGACACATTTACTGCTACGGACTGCAACAGTATGAGGTGGCGCGGGAACAGTACACGGTTGTGCTAGGTCTGAGTGATGACCAGAGTTTGGTAGAACACGCTCACAGCGGAATTACCTACACAGACCAATTTTTATCTGGAGAACTAGAAACGGAAAATTTCGAGGCTTTGTCTGCTGAAACTGAATTAGAATTCTATCCAGACTTATCTCTTGATGAAGGGTTAGAAGACCCGGATTTGGGACTTTTCCAAGGAAATTCCCCATCCCTTTCCTATAGAAGTCAATCCCCAGACGACATGGAAAACGAGGACTTGGCCGACTTAGGCATGAGTGGCTTGGGATGGGAACCAGAAGACGACGATGGCGCAGGCTCAGTCCCAGATTTAGCCTCACATTCTAACCCCTTTGGTGGCGACAGCGGCGGAATGGCAGCTTATGCTGAGAACTCCGGCTCGCTAGACGGCATAGACGAGTTTGCCGACTCGGACTTTGGAGACCCTTTTGCCTTAGATGATGGAGGGTTTGATGGTGCTGACTTGTCTAGCAGCAAAGTTTCTGGTTCAAGCGCACCTTACTCAGGAGATTCGTTTTCCGAAGCTCCGACTCAGATGCTCAACGGTCAAAGTTTTGCCTCTTCAGAAAGCGGGAATTCCTTCGACTCGAACCAACTAGACTCCCCCATCGGGCCCTCGGACAATTTTGGCGAACCTTTTGGTGCGCTCGATTTGCCAGACGAATTCGACAATAACTCCGACTACGACTACCAATCCCCGCCCCAGATTGGCCAAAATTACGGTCATAACACACCTGGGGTCGAAGATGAAGACCCCTTTGCCGAGGCGATGCCCTCGTCGGGTTTCGGGTCTTCTAGACCTCAAAACAAACAGTCGAATAACGGGTCGGACTACTCGTCAAACTATTCGCTGGCGGAAGACGAAACGCTGTTGATGGGAGGTGCTGTCCCCAACTCTCAAAGTCAAAGGTCGAGCCGGGGACAATTTAATTCAGTCGATCCAGCCTCCTCCAACAGCAACGGTTACAGCGACTCGGAACCCCCGGCATTTAGCTCTAGAGACAACTTCGAGTTAGATGCTTTTGAAGACGACGCTTTTAGCGATTCTTTCTCTTTCGACGAAAACGAACAAGCAACAGCTTTCGGGGCTTCCGACAAGAACAACAGCGCCTGGTCGTCAAAAACTGGGAACGCTCAAGAACACAGCGACTTTTTAGACGAATTTGACGAATTTGACGATTTGGGCAATTTGCCGGACTTTGATATCTCAGAAGATGCCACCAGTTCGATCTTGACTAGAGGTAACACCAATTTCGGCAACTCGACCAGCGGCATGATGGGAACGACTGGGAGCAGCCTGGACTTTGACAACAGCGATGGCTCAGCAATTCGGGATGACGAAATATTTAGCATAAGCGGCCCGGCTGATACGTCTGTGTCGACTTTTTCTCCCACAGAAACAGAAGCGCTCGATACTTCGGTAACAGTAGAACAGGGGGGACTGGCTTTCTTGGAAAATGCCCCTTTGTTTACAAAACAGTTGTACACGGCAATCGGGGCGGGACTTGTTTCTCTGGTAGCTGTGGCTTTCGTCACCAACATTGCCTCCTATCAAGCTCTGCGGCAAGACAAACCGGAGGCGATCGTTTACCTGCGCCAAACAGGCTGGGTAATGACTGCAGCCGCAGGCTTTACCAGCTTTTTAACTTCTTGGGGCATCGGCCAGTTGATCGCCAAGCAGGTACGCAAGTCGTCGGACAATTTGCAAGCTCAGTTCGATGCCGTATCTCAAGGAACTTTGGATGCTCGCGCTACGGTTTACTCGGAAGATGAATTTGGCAAAATGGCTGCTAAATTCAACCACATGGCGAAGGTCATCCAAACCACGATTAGCGATACTAGGCGCAAGTCTGACGAGCAGGAACAGGCAAAAGAAGACTTGCAGCGCCAAGTGATTCGCTTGCTAGACGACGTGGAAGGAGCGGCCCGGGGTGACTTGACGGTGACGGCAGAAGTGACCGCAGACGTTTTGGGTGCTGTTGCTGACTCGTTTAACTTGACAATTCAAAATCTGCGCGAAATTGTCCATCAGGTGAAGCAGGCGGCTCGGGAGGTCAGCAAAGGCGCGACAGATAGTGCCAAGTTTGCGGGCGATTTGTCTTCAGACGCGCTGCGGCAAGCTGAGGAACTGGCGGCAACGCTGAATTCGGTGCAAGTCCTCACCGATGCGATTCAGCGGGTCGCAGAGAGCGCTAGAGAGGCGGAAGAAGTGGCCCGGGGCGCGGCGGCAACGGCTCTGAAAGGGGGCGAGGCTGTGGAGCGGACGGTGGCCGGGATTTTGGAAATTCGCGAAACAGTAGCAGAAACCACGAGAAAAGTCAAGAGGTTGGCGGAAGCTTCTCAAGAAATTTCTAAGATTGTGGCTTTAATTGCGACGATCGCCTCCCGGACGAATTTGTTGGCCCTCAACGCCAGTATTGAGGCGGCGAGAGCTGGGGAAGCGGGCAGGGGTTTTGCGATCGTGGCAGATGAGGTGCGACAATTGGCAGACCGATCGGCTAAGTCTTTGAAAGAAATCGAACAGATCGTGATGCAAATTCAAAGCGAAACCGGCGCGGTAATGACGGCGATGGAAGAAGGGACGCAGCAGGTTATTGAGGGGACAAGATTGGCAGAACAGGCGAAGCGATCGCTTGAAGATATCATTCAAGTTACTAATCGAATTGACGTGCTAGTGCGATCGATTACTGCCGACACTGTAGAGCAAAACGAAACAGCTCGCGCGGTCGCCAGTGTGATGCAAGCTGTCGAGCTGACCGCTCAGGAAACGTCCCAAGAAGCGCAGCGAGTTTCGGGTGCTTTGCAAAATTTGGTGGGCGTTGCTCGCGACCTTTTGACATCGGTGGAAAGATTCCGAGTAGAAACAGCAGAAAGACAATAATCAATTGTCTCATGCTTTTTTTGCGGGCTGATTTACAAGCACGTTAGTGTGGCAATAATGGCATACAAAAAGCAACCTCGCAGTCTTGAAACCCCTGCGGGGATGCCAATTCAACACCTAAAGGAAGTAGGAGTTGCACAGATGGACGATAACATAGTAGAGGTAATACCGGGCATCTTTGGTGAAGTTCAGCCGACGGGCTGTATTATCTCTACCCTAACCAAATCTAGGAGTGGCTATGCAAACAAAAGACTTCGCATTAACGGTGAATGGAAAACGTTTACTGTCCACCGTTTAGTATTAGAAAATATCTTAGGTCGTCCGATTAGACCGGAATACTTTGCTTGCCACACTTGTGATGTCCGCAACTGCATTAATCCAAACCATTTATGGGAAGGTTCTAGACTGGAAAATTCTCAAGATAGGTTTAAGAAAGGACGAATTAAAGATGTAGGAAGTACATCTGCGCCGAAACCTCAAAAACAAGTGCGAGGCATAGAAGTAATTCCAGGCATTCGCGCTGAAATACAGCCGAACGGCTGCATGATTTGTACCTTGGTTAAAAGAAGTGATGGTTACGCCATTAAGGGTACTAAAATTAATGGCAAAACAAAAAGTTTCTACGCTCACAGACTTGTACTGGAACACAAACTGGGAAGGCCTGTTAAACCCGGTTATTTTGCGTGTCACAGTTGCGACGATCGCGGTTGTGTCAATCCTGACCATTTGTGGGAAGGAACCCCCGCCGATAACTCCCGCGATGCTATAGAAAAAAACCGCTTTCCTTTCGTTCCCGGCAAGATATCTATCCACCGCAAACTCCAACCCGAACAGGTGCGCGAGATTCGCTATCTTTTAAGTGAGGGCATATCGAAAACAAAAATAGCCAGGACATTTGCGATATCTCGCAGTCAGATTATTCTCTTGGCAAGGGGCGAGATATACAGAGACCTTCTCTAGAACTACTAACATAGACCCAATACAATAACGCTTAAAATCAGGAATAAAACTATGCTGCCGGAGCAACAACAGAGGATAATGGGCTACTTTATTGAGGAGGCAAAAGACCACCTCAATACGATCGAACAAGGGTTGCTGAATCTGCAAACCACGATCGAAGACCCCGAACTGGTCAACGAAGTATTTAGGGCCGCTCACTCTGTCAAAGGAGGAGCAGCAATGCTGGGGCTGACGAGCATTCAGCAAACAGCTCACCGACTAGAAGATAGTTTTAAAGTATTAAAAGAGTGCAGCGTTAAAGTAGACCAACAGCTAGAGTCCCTTTTTCTGCGAATTTTTGACACATTGCAAGGGCTGTTAGAGCAACTGTCGGGGCCTTTTGGACTGACAGAAGAATTGGGAGAACAGATGGTTCGAGAATTAGAACCAGTATTTGAAGAACTTAATGGGCACTTGGGGGGACTCGTTGGACACGGAGAACACCATGCAGACGAGAGCTACGCGATGTCAGTACCCGAACCAGTTATGGCGGGGGTGGGAGTCGGGGCCTTTGCCTCATCAAAGAGTTTTCCAGATTCGCGGTCAGTTTACGCACCTGATGCCAGAACAACAGAAGACAGCGCGCTGCAGCTAGTATTTGACTCGGACGTGCCGGCGAGGATGCGGGAACTCCTGCAAGAGTTTAAACAGCCGGAGGGGCCAGAAAGCAGGCGGCAACTTAAGAACATTTGTCGGAACTTGCTCAGGGCGGGGGAAGAATTTGAACTGCCCTGCTGGATAGAATTGATCCAAGCTGTATCCAAGGCGATCGGCAATCCAGAAAATACCTACCGCACCTTAGCCCCAACGGTGATCAAAGACATCAAACAAGCGCAAGAACTGGTAATTTCTGGTCTAGAATCGTCGATCGCCCCAAGCGCAAAACTTCTGTCGCTGCAGCCGGCTGTTCTGGTTCCAGAAACAGATTTTGAAGATTTGCTGGCCTTCGCTCAACCGACGAGTAAATCCGGGAAAAATGTGGTTTCTGTTGAGGATGAGGCCTGGGATCTGGTGGGTTCGGGCGATGCCCAGGATGGATTGAACAAGTTGCTGCCGACTATTTCTGGGCTGAGTATAGACGAGCTGTTCGACCAACTCGATAGCGGCGACAGCAACGATGACAATGGCATTCGATCGTCCCAGTTCGACGAAGATTCCGCCTTCGCAGAATCGGATATAGAGACGGGTGCTTTTAGAGGCTCGACCCGCAGCGGCCCGGAAGTGGGCGCGGCAGAACTCAACACTTTAGCTGACTTGTTTGACGGCGAGTCCCCGGATCTCGACGGCGCTTGGGAAGAAGAAGAAGACCTCGACTATGCACACTCTTCTGGGATATCGGCGGCCCGAATGCTGGGGTTAGACGATGATGACAATTCCGGCGATTTTACTGATTTGTTGTTTGACGAATACGATGCGGAAAGTTCCGAAACGAATAGGACGCCTCCGATTGATGACCTGACGAGTTTGTTTGGGGAGGATTTGCTGTTTGGAGAAGAGGCAGAGGGCTCGACAGTAGCTGCCGATCGGAAAAATGCGGGTTCGAGCCAGCGGTTAACCCGCAACCAGGTTAAAACGGGTAACGGTAGGGGCGGTTTGGAGCGGCGATCCGACACGGTGGCCCCAGCGAGGGGACAAGCTGACGAAGATGCTCTCGGTACGCTGTTGGACGAAGTGGCGGCCCAAACTTCTGCTGGTGGTACGGAGGACAATGCTGATTTCGAGAACTTGTTCGGCGATTTAGGCTTATCTGACGCAACAGGTGGGCAGGCAGTCTCTTCGGAGTATTCCCTGAAGTCGGAGGCTTTAGACGGAGAATCGAAGCAGCCGGCAGCCGGGGGGGACAATAATGATTCAGCGAATGCCGAAGCGCTTGAAGAGCCTGAAATGGATGATTTCGAGTTGTTCTCTGAGCTGGGCGAGGATTCGGATTTGAGCGAGTTGTTGGGGATTACTTCTAATTTCCTTTCTTCAGAAGACGAAGGTGGGGAGAACGGGGGCGATCGAGCTCAAGCTGCAGGCACCGCACAAAATGAGGAAATGGGCAACGTTCTTAACATGACATCAAATTCTGATTTAGATATCTCAGCAGATGAAAACTGGCTAGAAGATGCTTTCGGCCTGGAAGACGAGTCTGTGCAATCGCTCAACCTGGAAGGGGACGATACGGATTTGGATGCGCTGTTTGGGGATATGACCTCGGACGCGATTTCTGAGGATGAACAGACTGTGCGGGATCGGCAAGGAGTGGCTACTTCCCGAGAAGCTGCCGATTTGGCTGAGCTTTTCGGTTCTGTACCTACGGGTACGGAGTATGAGGGAGAGGCTTCGGGGCAAGCCCGTGGGGGTTGGCCCAAGGATGGGGATTCAGAATTGCTGAGTGCGGATTTGGGAGTTGATGAGGGCGACTTGGGGAGTTTGTTCGACAATAATAACAATGGTGCGGCGGTTTCCGACCAAGGCTTGGCAAATTCGGCAGAGGTTGAACTTGGGGCTTTGTCCGACGATCGTCCTGAGTCGGAAATTTCAAATCTCGAATCTGATGAGGGCGCAGCTTTCGATTTCTTGGAGGATATGTTTGGGGAAGGGCTGGTGCAGCAGCCCGATGCTGTAGTGGCGCCAGATGAGGGCGCGGCTCATGATGAGGAAGAATTGTCGGCCGAACTGCCCGATGGTTTGGCAGGCGGGGTGAGTGCTGATTTGTTCGATCGAGCCGAAACAGATGTCGCCGGGGAGTATGAGGGCGAAGATGATTTGTTTGATGCCCTGGAAACTGATTTTTCGAGTGTGGATTTAGAGCCGCTGCCTGCTGAATCTCTCGATGGTATGTTTGATGGCGATGCTGACTTGCTCTCGGCGATGGAAACCGGCGCTACTCTCAACAACGCAGAGTTGGAGGGTTTTGATGATTTGTTGGATTCGATCGATGCTGAGGTTTTGGTGACTTCGGAACTGACGACGGGCTTTTGGGACGCTGAGGACGAGTCAGCCCAGGCCGATGCCTCGGAGTTAGATGAGGGGTCGCTGGCAGACTTTTTTGGCGATGGCGAATCAGGCGATGAGGATGATTCTGAAGGCAATTTTGACGATTTAGAAGCACTGTTAATTGCAGGCGGTGCGGGAGCTGTCATAGCAGCTTCTGCGAGTACAAATCAGAGTCCGGTAAATACAGAAGTTTTCTCGGATCTTGAAGAACTCCTCAGCGAGAGCGCAACTATGCCGGAAATTCACGGGCTACCGGCGACAACTGCTAGTAAAGCCGCGCGCACCGCTGCCGATGAGAGCGACGACGAATTTGGCGATTTGGAAAAACTGCTCGAAGATCCCAAGGACAGCGGCCGCTCACAGGGGGAAGGCAATATGGGGCCGTCGGCGATCAACAGACCCAGGCGGAATGCCCGCGCGGGCGGGTTCGGCGACCAGACGATGCGGGTGCCGGTCAAGCAACTGGATAACCTCAGCAATTTGATGGGGGAACTGGTGGTGAACCGCAACAGTTTGGAGCAAGACCAAGAACGGATGCGCCAGTTTTTGGACAATTTGCTGCACCAGGTAACGCTGCTGAGCGATGTGAGCCAGCGGACTCAGGATTTCTACGAGCGGAGTCTTTTGGAGATTGCTTTGCTGGCAAACCGGCAGGGACACCGATCGGCCTGGCGCTCTGAGGATTCGGCCCACACCCGCGAAAGTGCCTGGAGACCAGAGGAAATGGACAGGTTTACTCCTTTCCACAGTTTGGCTCAAGAGATTATTGAGCTGATCGTGCGGGTGCGGGAGTCGGCGGCGGACATTGAGTTTTTGGTGGATGAGGCGGATCAGGTGACTCGCCAACTGCGACAAGTTACGACTCAACTGCAAGAAGGTTTGACTCGCGCCCGGATGAAGCCGTTTGCGGAGACGACGGACAGGCTGTTCCGGGCGGTGCGGGAAATCGCGATTAAGTGCGGGAAGCAGGCTCAGTTGCAGGTTGAGGGTAAGGAGATTTTGATCGACAAGATGATTGTGGATCAGCTATATGACCCGATGACTCATTTGGTGAACAATGCGATTACTCACGGGATCGAAGCGCCGGAGGTGCGTCTGGCGGCTGGGAAGCCTGCAGTCGGCAGGATTACGATTCGCGCTTTCCACCAAGGGAACCAAACGGTGGTTTCGGTTTCTGACGACGGGGCCGGAATTGATCCGCAAAGGGTGAAGGCGAAGGCGATTAAGCAAGGTATGCTGACGGCGGCTCAGGCTCAGAGGATGTCTCGCTCGGAAGTTTACGATTTGCTGTTTATGCCCGGTTTCAGCACTCAGGAACAGGCGACGGAGTATGCCGGCCGGGGGGTCGGTATGAATGTGGTGCAGACTTCGCTGCAGGAGATTCGGGGCACTGTGTCGATCGATTCAACGATCGGCAAGGGGACTGTGTTTACCATCCGTTTACCTCTCGTGTTGAGTATTTCTAAGGCTCTGACTTGCATTAGCGATCGAGCTCGCATTGCTTTCCCGATGGATGGGGTCGAGGATATGATCGATGTGCCTCGCGATCAGGTGACGACGGGGGCGGATGGTTTGCCTTGCATTGAGTGGCGGGGTCAAAGTTTGCCGTTCCGGCCGCTGCGGGATTTGCTGGCTTACAGCCGCCATTTGGGTCGGGGCAGTGTTTACGGGTTTAATACTGACGATGACATGATTTCGGTGATTGTGCTGCGCTCTGCTGGCAATTTCTTGGCGGTGCAGGTGGATCAGGTTTCCACAGAACAGGAAATTGTGATCAAGCCGTTGGAGGGGCCGGTGCCGAAGCCGATCGGGATTGCTGGGGCCACGGTGCTCGGGGACGGTCGGATCGTGGCGATTGCGGACGTTCTGGAGCTGATCGATTTGGCTACGGGAAGGCTGCGGAAGGACACTGGCGGTACGCTTTGGGATGAGGGCGAGAAGGCTACTAAGGAGGCGGAAATCGAGAAGACTGAGCCGACTGTGCTGATTGTGGATGACTCGATTACGGTGCGATCGCTCTTGTCGATTACTTTTGAGAAGTCTGGCTATCGTGTGGAAGAAGCTCGCGACGGTAAGGAAGCTTGGGAAAAGATGAAATCTGGTCTGCCTTGCGATATCGTTTTCTGCGATATTGAAATGCCGAGAATGGATGGTTTGGAACTACTTTCTCGGATGCAGAAAGATGCGGTTTTGTGTGAATTGCCGATCGCGATGCTAACTTCTCGCGGTGCTGACAGACACCGCCAAATGGCTTACAGTTTGGGCGCGAAAGGCTATTTCACTAAGCCTTATTTGGAGGAGCAATTGCTTGATGCTGCTTCTCGGATGTTGAAAGGTGAGGTTGTTGGTGCTCCGGTTGGTGTGTAATGTGTTTATCTGCGTTTGTCTGCGGTTGAAAAATGGTAATTTCTTAACCGCAGATGAAATTGGATTGATTAAACCGCAGAGGACACAGAGAACGCAGAGAAAGAGAACAGAGAGATCGATGATTCTGAGGAAGTACGAATTTGATATAATTTATCTGCGTTTATCTGCGGTTGAAAAAGGGAGTTGATTGACCGCAGATGAAAATGGATTGATGCAGATTTATATCGCGCTTTCGGTTTTGGTGGTAGGCTGGGAATGTGGGGTGTAGCGGAAGGGCGAGGGGTTATTAATGAAAGCTGAAGAACTTTTAGAAAAATACGCAGCAGGACAACGCGACTTTAAGGGCGCACAGTTAAGTGGGATAGACCTCAAAGGTGCAGACTTGAGTGAAATAAACCTACAAAATGCAAATTTGTCTGGATCTGAGTTGAGTGAGGCAATCTTTACTAAGGCAAACCTGGGTTCAGCAAACTTCAGTAGGGCTTACCTCAGCGGTGCTGATTTGAGTAGGGCTTACCTCACCAATGCCAATTTGAGTAATACTAAGCTGGACAATGCAAATCTGAGTGATGCCCAATTAAACTCTGTATCGTTAACTAAAGCCTCCTTAAAGGAAGCAGACTTAAGTAGAGCCAATCTGAGCGATTCAAATTTGACCAAGGCAAACTTGACAGGATCACAATTGAGTCAAGTAAAGTTAGAACGTTCTAGCCTCCAAGATGCCAACTTTCATAGAGCCAAACTCCGAGGCGTTAATCTGTCTGCATTTAACTTATCAGGCGTTAATCTGGCTGAGGCTGATCTTACGGCAGCCGACTTCACAGGGACAAACTTAAAAAAAGCCTGTCTGGCAGGGACAAATCTCGAAAGAGCGAGTCTTCAAAAAGCAAATTTAATGATGGCAAGTTTGGAAGGAGCCAACTGTCTGAAAGCAGACTTGAGTGATGCTCAAACCTATGGTTGGGAGATCAAAAATGCCGACTTCACTGGTGCGATAATGCCCGATGGAGAAATCTACCAGCCAGAAACCTCCGATCAAAAAATCTCCCGCCAAGAAACCTCTCAACAAGAATCCCAAACAGGAACATCTATGACACGCAAAATTATTCGTACTGACAAAGCACCCGCACCCGTGGGCCCTTACAATCAAGCGATCGCCGCTACGGGCACTATGCTGTTTGTAGCTGGCCAAATTGCGATCGACATTAGACTAAACGATATTGTCTATACCGACGATGTGGCAAAACAAACCGAACAAGTTATGGCAAATCTCGAAGCCATTCTCACAGAAGCCGGCGCTACTTGGTTGGATGTGGTAAAAACTACGGTTTTCCTCAAAGATATGAATGATTTTGCCGCTGTGAATGCGGTTTATGCGAAATATTTTGATGCGGAAACTGCACCGGCGCGCGCTTGTGTGGAGGTTTCGCGTTTGCCGAAAGATGTGTTAGTTGAAATTGACTGTATTGCGGTTATTTAACGTGAGTTAGACTGCTAACCTGGCACGTCGATCCGATCGACGTGCCAGCTATATAGAGTCTGACTGCTCAAGCTCCAATAGTCTTAGGAATGAGAATTAAATAACTTCCACAAGATTGTGGGACGGGCGGGACGCCCATCCCACAATAACAATTAAAATTGTAAGTTATTTAATTCGCGATCCTTACTTCTTCAAATTAGCAGGAGGAGTTTCAGGTACAACCCAGTAGTAGACTGTTCTGCCGTCCACTTTTACTACTTGCTCAGGTTTCCAGTCGCCCATATCGAATTCATGGGACACAATGCGCGTACCTGGTTTTAGACTGAGTAATTTGGGGCGCAGTTTTACGTTGAGTTCTGGCAGGAGATAAAGCGTGACAACTGTTGCCTCACTGAAGTCTGTTTGGAATAAATCTTCCTGACGAAACTGGACACGATCGGTAACGCCAGCCTTTTTGGCGTTCTCGTTAGCTTCTCGAATGCGTTCTGGGCTGATGTCAATACCAATGCCCCGCGCGCCAACCTTTTGAGCGGCTGCAATCACAATCCTACCGTCGCCACTACCCAAGTCGTAAACTACGTCATTGGCTTGCACGTTTGCCAGCCGCAGCATTTCATTCACAACCGGTACAGGGGTTGGAACGTAAACGACATCGGGTTGACGGGTGGGAGCTTCTGTTGTGGGGCTAGGAGTCGCTTGAGCCACATCGGAAACAGAATTAGTTGGGGATGCGGCAGCCGGAGTTGGAGCCACTGTCTCAAAGTTACGTTGTTGGGTACAGCCGATCGCAGCAAAACTGAAAATGCTAACGCCAACAAAGAATGATTGCCTAATGGTTTTGAGTTGCACGATTGTAAATCTCCAAAAAAAGTTGCTATGTAGTGTGACGGGCAAAGGGAATACCCAGTAGAACAACGATGACCCCTACGATCGCGCCGATGCCTGTATAAACCAGACTGGAATAGAGCAAATAGCCACAAATGGCGCAGAACACTATGGGAACGATCGGGTAAAACGGTACGCTAAACGGGCGTAGTCGATCGGGTTCTCGAATGCGTAAAACAATTAACGACAGGGTGCTGATCAAAAAGAAAAACCAGAAGATGGGCGCAGTGTAGTCCACCATTGTTTCAAATCCTTTGCGGGTGAAGGTTCCCAGCCCAATCAGGGTCAGCGCGATCGCACCTTGCAATAAATAAGCGGTTGTCGGTGAACTCGGATGCGGGTGCCAGCGTGCCAACCAGCGAAATGCAGACCTATCCTGCCCCAGAGCAAAGCTGCTGCGTGCCCCCGTAAAGATGCTGGCGTTGATCGACCCCAGGGTGGCGGTCACAACCAGTAAACTCACAAACGCGGCTCCCGGTTCACCCAGCACTCGCCGCAGTAAATCTGATGCAACGGCTTGAGAGTCGGTCATGCCTGCGATACCCAATCCCCGCAGATATGCCAGATTAATCAGCAGATAAAGTCCTGTAATGATGCCAATGCTCCAGAGGAATGATCGCAAAATATTGCGCTGTGGGTTGTGAATTTCGGCAGAAATGTAAGCGGCTTCATTCCAACCACCATAGGACAGCAGCACGAAGACCAGCGCTAAGCCCCAGGAAGAGGTACGGGAGGCATCGGAGGAAAGGGCCGGGACGGGAGGAGGGGAGGATGCCAGACCCACTACGATGACCAGCAGTAAGCCTAAAACGAGTATCACCGCTAGCCCGTTCTGGAGGCTTTTACTCTGGCGCAGTCCAATGATGTTGAGCATTGTGAGCAGGGCGATCGCGACTGCTGCGTAAATTGCAGGGGAGTAGCCACCTAGTGGAAGTAGCTGAGAGGCATAGTCGCCAAACACAAATGCCAGCAGCGCGATCGATCCAGTCTGAATCACGGTCATGCGTGCCCAGGCAAATAAAACTGCGATCGGTTGCCCCAATGCCCGTTTCAGGTAGTAGTAGTTGCCGCCGACATGGGGATATGTAGTTGCCAATTCGGCGTAGCAAAGTGCCCCCAGCAATGACACAACACCGCCTATCAGCCAGACTCCTATGACACCACCAACGGTTCCGGTATTAGCCGCGACCAGAGCAGGGGTTTCAAAAATGCCTGCGCCGATTACTAGCCCGACAATCAGGGCGATCGCATCAATTAGACTAATAGAGGGTTTTGGAGTCCCTGTTTGGGGTTCGTTACGTTCCACCAGTGCAGTGTTCTCTAATCTATCCACAGTTTTAGCTTCTCAACGAGTAGAATTTTTTACGACACCCAGGCTTAAACCAATTTCCGTTTTGCCCAAAAGTCCGGCGCCGACTCAGAAGAATTAGAATTCCTGCGATACCAGAAATTAAATAAAAAGAGTTGCTGGAAACGTGAACTGTTCATCCTTAAAAATCTATTTAGGAGAGGGTTGACAATCAAGGTCTACTCTTAGCTTCCACAGCAAATGTGACTCAAAGGTGACAATCCCCACATTTTTCCAATTAATTACTGGGAGCCTATCGATATTACAGAAGACAAAATTTCTAGTCCTTCTCATCACCAGCACTAAATCCCTGCTTGGGATCGGCGGTACTCGATCTATTTCCCACTCGCCAATGGTGGAGCAATTTTTCGCTCAACCGCTTAGTTCTTCATCCGGTAGCTGATCAATTTACGGACATTTTCAACCGGCATTGCTAATTCTTGGGCGATCGTTGCTTCGACCTGACTGGTTTGGGTAACAGGAAACTCGTATTCCAGCTTCTTTAAAGTTGAGTCACTGGTGTTGACAAAAATAGTGGTAACACCCAGGCTGCGATCGATTTCTGCATTTATGGTCAAGATTGTTACTGGTAATCTCCGATTTAACGGTCTATCTGCCAGTAGTTTGTTGACAGAGTTATACGGACGGCTTAGAGTTTGGGCCGCGATGAAGTTACCTGTAGTCCAGAATAAGGCTGCTACCAATGGCAGAGGTACCCAAAATTCCCAGGCAGCGCGGTGTAGAAGTGGTAGGATGCGAGGTAAAGTCATGGGAATGTTGGATTTTAGATTTAGATTGCTCGAAATAATCGGGAGAAACTACCAACATTTTAGTTAGCAACTGATTGGCATAAATCTTACCTGTGATGGATGCTTTTCCTAAATTTCTTCTCTAACATACATAAAATTTGCCGAACAATGGTTAGACGGATGCGAATTCTCCTGGTAGAAGACGATGTAGATCAACTGGAGCCACTTCAAGCTGCTCTCTCTGAGGCTGGACATATTGTCGATGGTGTAGAAGATGGGGCGACGGCCCAGTGGATTTTATCGAAGCGGGACTATGATCTGTTGATCCTTGATTGGTTATTACCTGAGATCAGTGGCTTAAGCTTATGCCAGCAATACCGCCGTCTGGGAAAAACGGCCCCGGTGTTGCTGTTGACTGCCAAAGATGCGATTGTTGACAAAATTAGCGCTTTAGACGCTGGAGCCGATGATTATCTCATCAAACCCGCCGATGTGTTTGAACTGCTGGCACGGGTGCGGGCCTTGGGACGACGATCGCCACTTTGGAAAGGGGATACTTTACAGGTTGAAGATATGACTCTACATCTATCAACGCTGACTATTGAACGGGGGGAGCAAAGTATGCAGTTATCGACTCGTGAATTTCTATTTCTAGAGTATCTGATGCGCCATCCTCGTCAGATACTCTCCCGCAGCCAAATAGAACAAGCCTTGTGGGAGTGGGGCAACGAACCTGAGAGTAATGCGATTACTGTCCTAGTGCGTCGTCTGCGGCAGCGATTGCAGATGATAGGTGCTGTCAGTTGGCTAGAAACCGTATATGGTATGGGATATCGCTTGAATCCAGATGTTTAATCGTAGCCGCCGCAATCTGGCCCACTGGTTTACGCTCTCGATGGGGGCTATTCTGATCGTGTTTGCCGGGATCATTTACTACCAGCGAGCGGTTAACAGCTTAGAAGAGTGCGATCGACTACTCTACAAAAAAGCAAGAGTCATGGCTGCCAATATTGACTATGGTTTGCGGCAGGGAAAAGAACACATCGATCTGAGTAACGTTCCGATTCTTGGTAATTATTCTCCTCCCTCTGGCAGTGAAATTGTTTACGCTAGGTGGTATTCAGCGACTGGACAACTGCAACAGTTTTATGGGGCGCAGCCCTCGGATCGGATTCAGGCTCGCGCGGCGTTTCAAACCATTGAGTCTTCCCCCGAGTGGCTGCGACAATTAACGCTTCCGGTTGACTACAACGGACGCACGATTGGCTACCTCCAGATTGCCATCCCTTTGACGGATGCTCAGAAAACACTGAGAGAGTTACTGATTGTGATGGTGATAACATTGCCCTTGACTCTGGGCGCGATTAGTCTAGTAGGTTGGTTTTTAGGCGGATTGGCTATGCAACCGATTCAAAACGCCTATGTCCAAATGCAAAGATTTACGTCTGATGCTTCCCACGAACTAAGGGCACCGCTTGCCACCATACTCAGCAATGCCCAGGTTGGCTTACTCAGCCCAGTCGATGCCGGCGGGCCTAAGCACTCTCGATTGGAAAAGATTGCTGAAACGGCTAAGTCGATGAATCGGTTGGTGACTGATCTCTTGTTTTTAGCACGACAGGCAGGACAGTTAGATGCAAAGTCGATTCAATCGATTCACTTGAATGACCTGTTAAAAGATACGATCGCCACTTCATCAATACAGGGTGTTGCCCAGCATTTAAGCCTTCATTTAGAACTGCCTGAAGAGAGAGTTATCATCAAAGCCAATTCTGATTTATTAAAACAAGCTATCACTAATCTACTCACCAATGCCTGCAAATATACCTTACCTGAAGGAACAGTGTGGCTGCGGTTATTGACTCAATCTCATCGCATTTTAATTCAAATAGAAGATACGGGAATCGGCATTCCCGATGTAGATTTGCCACACATTTTTGACCGATTTTACCGAGTTGATGAGGTACGAACACGGAAGAAAGGCGGCTCTGGATTGGGATTGGCGATCGCCCAGCAAATTGTGGAAGCTCACGGCGGACACCTAACGGTAAGTAGCGAGGTTGGGAAAGGTTCTCTGTTTCAAATAGAACTGCCCCTGTCAATCGATTTTAGATTTTAGATTTTAGATTTTAGATTTTAGAATTGAAGCATTGACCCAGCCCAAAAACCGATACCGTGCCACGTACTTAAGTCGTGGAAATATAAAAATTTTAGACTCTTGTTCAAGCTCCCAGATTGCATCTGTGGGGTAAATCTAAAATCTAAAATCTAAAATCTAAAATCGACTGACCCCACGGATAAATTCGGGGGCTCCTTTATCGGATACAGGTTTTTTATTTCTGGACTGATGAATCACGTGGCGGGTATCCTGGATGCGGGAATTGTCATAGAAGATATCCTGCGGCTATAACGGGGACATCGAAGATTGTCACTCTTGAATCACAGTTGCGATCGATTGTGTAGTTGCGGTTTCAGCCGCCGAGGGGAAAGTGCGCGACTTTATTAACTTCTACAGCCGATCGCACTTTTGTCGATCTGTCGCTGTCGCGCACCTACTCCCAAATCTGAAACAATCAGATTTAATCACGAGTTAGCAATTAGCAATTACTAATCACCAGTTAGCAATTAGCAATTAGCAATTACTCTATAAGTAATTACCAATTACCAACTGTAAACTATTTATTCAACGCTTCGCGGGCGGCTACCGCTTCGTCGGGATGAATATTCAAGCGGGTCAAATTAATTCGACCTTTGTTGTCAATTTCTCGCACTTTGACAATCACTTCATCGTTCACAGCTAACTCGTCTTCCACTTTCCCAACGCGGTAGTCAGCTAACTGGGAAATGTGAATCATTCCTTCTTTTCCGGGCAAAATTTCCACAAAAGCGCCGATCGGAATAATTCGAGTTACGCGGCCGACATACACATCTCCTGCATTCAACTTGCGCGTCATGCCTTGGACAATGTTGTATGCCCGCTGAGCTTTTTCGCTGTCGTTGCCAGCAATTGTCACGGTTCCGTCGTCTTCGATGTCTATTTTGACACCGGTTTCTTCGGTGATGGCTTTGATCGTTTTGCCACCTGGCCCAATTACCAAACCGATAAATTCTGGATCGATTTTCAGGGTTAGCAAACGCGGTGCAAACGGCGACATTTCCTTGCGGGGAGTGTCGATGCTTGCCAGCATTCTTTCTAAAATGTGCAGTCTGGCGGGTTTGGCTTGGCGGATGGCATTGGCAATTACATCTAAGGGCAAACCTTTGATTTTCATGTCCATCTGCAAAGCAGTAATCCCGGTGTCGGTACCGGCTACTTTGAAGTCCATGTCGCCTAAGAAGTCTTCAATTGCCTGAATGTCAGTCAAAATTCGGACTTCATCGCCTTCTTTAATTAAGCCCATTGCCGCGCCGCTGACGGGTTGGGAAAGGGGAACGCCTGCATCCATTAATGCTAGGGTTGAGGCGCAAACTGAACCCATTGAGGTGGAACCGTCGGAAGAAAGGACTTCTGAAACTACGCGAATCACGTAGGGGAAATCTTCTTTGGATGGCAAAACCGGCAGTAAAGCGCGTTCTGCGAGGGCTCCGTGACCGATTTCACGGCGTCCGGGCGATCGCATCGGCTTGGTTTCTGCTACCGAAAACGGCGGGAAATTGTAGTGATGCAGGTAGCGTTTGTCTTGCTGTGGGTGCAAGTCGTCTCCTAAGTCTTGGGCGTCGCCTGGGGTTCCCAGGGTAGCTGCAGACAAGACTTGGGTTAACCCCCGATTAAACAACCCAGTGCCGTGTACTCGCGACGGCAGCACGCCTACGCGACAAGAAACGGGTCGCACCTCGTCTAGCTTGCGGCCGTCTACGCGGATGCCATCTTCGAGGATTTGTTTCCGCATCATTTTTTTGGTAACGTCTTTGAAAACGTTGCCGATCGCCTTGCTGTTGGCGGTGGCTGCTAGTTTTACCGGATCGTCTTCGGCAAGTTCGGCGATCGCAGCTTCGACTTCATTTGCCTTAACTTCGTCCAATGCTGCATTCCGTATTGTTTTGTCTTTTTCAAATCTTGACAAAATGATGCGGATGGGTTCTTGGGCGCGATCGCGAATAAAGTTTTCCAGGGCCGAATCTTGCGATGGCCGTTCCTCTACCACCAAATCGATGCCCAATTCCGCCATAATTTCGCGCTGGGCTTGAATCAAGTCACAGGCTGCTTCATAGCCGAAGTCGATCGCCTCGATGATATCCTGTTCCGGCAATTGGTTAGCGCCAGCTTCTACCATGATTACTCCGTCAGGAGAACCAGCTACCACGAGATCCAACTCGCCTTCTTTGATTTCGCTGTAGGTGGGGTTGATGATGAAATCGTCCCCTACCAAACCGACTCGCACTGCAGCCATCGGCCCGTAAAACGGCATTTTCGCCAGCAGTATCGCCACCGAAGCCCCCGTCACCGCCAAAACGTCTGGTGGCACTTGTTCGTCCATCGAAACCGTTGTGGCTACAACTTGGATGTCATCTCGCAGCCAGCTTGGAAATAGCGGACGCAGCGGTCGATCGATCAAACGGCCAGTCAAAGTCACTTTTTCTGGGGGGCGCCCTTCCCGGCGCAAAAATCCACCGGGAATTTTACCGCCAGCGTAGAGTCTCTCTTCGTAATCCACCAACAGGGGCAGGAAATCAATTCCTTCTCTCCCCTGGGATCGAGTCGCTGTCACTAAAACCGCCGTGTCACCCGACTGAATCAAAACTGCACCGCCTGCTTGAGGCGCTAGTAAACCAATCTTCAGTCTAATATCCCGTCCATCGAAGGATATTGACTTGTCTATCTCTACCATGTAGCACTGCTTCCTTATCTACCACATTCTTTCTCTGTCGGGATCGTAACATTACCACAGGATGTTTGAGAGTCCGACGCCAAAAGACAGGGATAATCGCCTCGCGATCGACTGTCTGCGTCTCGATTGTAGGCATTTATACTCTAAATTATTTTTTGCAGTCTGGGGTCGATGCTTCGGTCGATCGTCCGCTAAACGCCTTCCATAGATGGTACGATGAATTTTCGTTTGGGAATTGGGACGTTGAAGGAAGAAGGAAGAAGGATTTAGTTATCTAAGCCAGGGAATAAGCGGTAAGGTGTGCCATAAGTACCTAAATACACAGGTTCTACCTAATTCCTATCTGGGTCAATTTTTCCTCGGTTTGTTTTAAATAAAAATTTCATTTATCCATATAAATGCTGTAGTCAACCTCGCACTTAAATACAAATATCAGGGTAAAAAAATATGGCTATTTTACACGGCAGTTGGCTCGTAGAGAATGAAAAAAGTTGCTTATTTATTTGGGGAGAAACTTGGCGAAAAATTGGGGCAATTGAAACCATAGAATCGGGGATAAATTTACCGCATCCCTTAGCAATGACCGAATCGGAATTTAAGACTTTCCTCAATTCGTTACAGCAGTCGGGAAAACTAAACTGGCAATTACCGGAAACCGCAGAAACTCCACCGGAAAAAAGCAAAAAAACTAGGCGATCGCCCAAAACTCAAAACGCAGAAATTCCCACCCCAGACTCCTCAATTCAAAAGGAAATTCGGGCGATCGCACTTCCCACCCAAATCTCAGAATCCAATGCAACCCTGATGCCGCAGCACTCAGCAGCAGCACTTGAGGAACCCGCTAAAACCGAGGAAATTTACCTTTATCCCTGGCAAGTCGAGGGTTTTTGTCTCAACCCTCAAGCAGCTTTTGTTTTCTTGCAATCACTACCGCTTAACAGCACGGAACCAGACTCTTTTGTCGGCTCAGATTTGCGTTTTTGGTCTCATATTGCTAGGTGGAGTTTGGATTTGTTGGCAAGATGCAAATTTTTGCCTGGATTGGAGAAACAGCCCGACGGTTCTGCTATTGCCACATGGCAACCCCTGTTAGATAGTTCTACAGATACACTCCGCCTCGCCACTTTTGTCAAGCAAATGCCGACAGCTTGCAGAACATATCAATCGAAGGAAGGTTCGGCAGCGGATTTTGTAACGGATGTAACGGATGTAACGGATGTCAGTCCGGTGTCCGTCGGAAGAAGGAAGAAGGAAGAAGGAAGAGGGGAAAAGGAAGAAGGAAGAGGGAAGAAGGAAGAAGGAAGAGGGGAAAAGGCAGAAGAAGGGAGTCAATTGCCTTTAGCGGTGGATTTGCCGATGGGGGCGGAGGAATTGGTGTTAGGCTTTTTGAGTAGTATTGTAGATAGTCAAGTGCGATCTGCTGGTAGCTCTACTTTAGACATCAAAGCAGTTTCTCCTGTGCGCGAGTGGCTGCAAGCTTTGCAGCAGGAATCTGGGAGAGTTCAAGTAGAAACAGCAGCATTGGAAAACTTGGCAACCAAGCTGACTGCTTGGACTGCACCGCTGCAAAATCAATTATCTCAACAAAGTCAATTTCGCACTTGCTTTCAACTCATACCGCCGTCTCCTGGTAAAGCCAACTGGAATTTAAATTATTGCTTGCAAGCAGCAGATGAAAACGAATTTTTGGTAGACGCGACAACTGTTTGGAACAACTCTGTCGAGCGTTTGGCTTATGCGGGGCGGACAATAGAATTGCCTCAAGAAACTTTGCTCAGCGGCTTGGGTTTAGCCTCGAAACTTTATCCGTTAATTGAACCGAGTTTGCAAGCACAGCGGCCTCAATCTTGCCAATTAAATCCGCTGCAAGCTTACGAGTTTATTAAGTCTGTAGCTTGGCGGTTTGCTGATAGCGGGTTGGGCGTAGTTTTGCCGCCGAGTTTGACAAAGACGGATGGTTGGGCGAGTCGTTTGGGTTTGAGCATTCAAGCGGAAACAACCCCCCCCAACCCCCCCTTAGTAAGGGGAGGCGCTGGAGAAACTAACCCCCCCTTAGTAAGGGGGGGCAAGGGGGGGTTGGGATTGCAAAGTCTGCTAAATTTTAAGTGGGAATTGACGATCGGCGGACAGCGCCTTTCTAAGGCAGAGTTTGACAGATTGATTGCGTTGAATTCGCCTTTGGTGGAAATTAACGGCGAGTGGGTGGAGTTGCGCGCGCCGGATGTGAGGGCTGCTCAAACTTTTTTTGCTAGTCGCAAAGAGCAAATGACTCTTTCTTTGGAGGATGCTTTGCGTTTGGCGTCGGGCGATTCTCAGATGATTGAGAAATTGCCTGTGGTGAATTTTGAGGCTACGGGTCAACTTCAGGAATTGTTGAATACTTTGAGCGATAATCAAGCGGTAAGTGCGATCGCAACTCCGGCTAGTTTCCGAGGACAATTGCGGCCTTATCAAGCGCTAGGAGCAGGCTGGTTAGCATTCTTAGAACGCTGGGGTTTGGGTGCTTGTCTCGCGGACGATATGGGTTTGGGAAAGTCGATCGAGCTAATTGCCTTCCTGCTGCATTTACAAGAAAAAGATTCTTTAGAAGCGCCGACATTACTGGTTTGTCCGACATCGGTATTGGGCAATTGGGAGCGGGAAGTCAAGAAATTTGGCCCGACGCTAAAAGTGTTAGTTCACCACGGAGACAAACGCGCTAAAGGCAAAGTATTTGCGACGGCAATTAAGGGAAAAAATTTGATCGTTACCAGTTATGCGCTAGTGTTCCGTGATGCTAAAGAAATTCAAGGCATTAAGTGGCAAGGATTGGTTTTAGATGAAGCGCAAAATATTAAAAATTCTGAGGCTAAGCAGTCGCAAGCAGTGCGACAAATCGAGGCATCTTTTAGAATTGCGCTGACGGGAACTCCGGTGGAAAATAGACTGCAAGAATTGTGGTCTATTTTGGAGTTTCTCAATCCTGGCTATTTGGGGCCGCGCAATTTCTTTCAGCGCCGATTTGCAATTCCGATCGAGAAATACGGCGATCGGGAATCTTTGCAGACTTTGCGATCGCTCGTTCGGCCTTTCATCCTCCGCCGCCTGAAAACTGACAAAGAAATCATCCAAGATTTGCCCGAAAAACAGGAGATGACTGTATTTTGTGGGCTGGCGACTCAACAGGCTGCATTATATCAGAAAATAGTCGAAGAGTCAATAGCTGAATTAGACTCAGCCGAAGGCATTCAGCGCCGGGGAATGATTCTGGCTTTGCTGGTAAAACTCAAGCAACTTTGCAACCATCCGGCTCTTGTCAAAGCAGAAGCTAAGCCGAAAGAATTGGAGATTAAGAGTCAGGAATCGGGGAAATTGCAGCGGTTGGTGGAAATGTTAGAAGAGGTGCTCGCTGAGGGCGATCGGGCTTTAATTTTTACTCAATTTGCCGAATGGGGAAAACTCCTGAAACCGCATCTAGAACAGCATTTAGGGCGAGAAGTTTTGTTCTTGTACGGCGGAGTTAAGCAGCAGCAGCGGGAAGAAATGATCGATCGCTTCCAGCACGACCCCCAAGGCCCGCCGATTATGATTTTATCTTTAAAAGCTGGTGGTACTGGTTTGAACTTAACCAGAGCAACCCACGTTTTCCACTATGACAGATGGTGGAATCCCGCAGTAGAAAATCAGGCAACTGACCGCGTATTTCGCATCGGTCAAACTCGCAATGTGCAAGTCCACAAATTTGTCTGCACTGGTACGTTAGAGGAGAAAATACACGATATGATCGAAAGTAAGAAAGCTCTAGCCGAACAAGTTGTCAGCGCCGGCGAAAACTGGCTCACCGAACTCGATACAGACCAACTTCGCAATTTACTAATCCTCGATCGCAATGCTATTATAGAAACCGAAGAAGAATAATGTGCTTAATTACCAATTCCCAACAGCACGACACGGATGTCACGGATACACGGATAGCTGTTTTTTCCTTTGTGACCGAAAGCATCCAGGATACCCGCCACGTGATTCATCCGTCCAGAAATAAAAAACCTGTATCCGATAAAGGAGCCCCCGAATTTATCTCGCGCAAGTCAATGCTTCAATTCTAAAATCTAAAATCTAAAATCTAAAATCGATTGACTCCAGTATCCCAATTACCTGTTTGGCCAAGGCCCGATGCCCAATTCCCAATTCCCGATTGAAGCCAGAAGGAAGAATGAAGAGGGGAAGAGAAGGAGATAGGGAAAATTCCCTGTTTGGCCAATGCCCGGTTCCCAATTCCCAATTCCCTGTTTGGCCGATTCCCGATTCCCAATTCCCAATTCCCGATTCCCAAATCTAAAATCTAAAATCTAAAATCTAAAATCGAATGATTGACAGAGAATGGTGGACACAACAGTGGTTAGATTTAATCAATACCTACCGCTTCAAAAAGCGCTTAGAACGTGGCTGGCAATACGCGCGCGAGGGAAAAGTTCTCAGCATTAAATTTCCCAATCAAGAAGTAATTGCCATAGTTCAAGGCACCGATCCAAAACCCTATCAAGTTTCTTTAGGACTCGATACATTGAGCGATGAAGATTGGGATTATGTGATTGAAAATATGTCGCAAAGAGCAGTTTTTTCAGCTAAACTCTTAGCAGGAGAAATGCCGCACAATATTGAGGATGTATTTGCGGCCGCCGGCAAAACGCTATTTCCGTTAAGTTTATCTGATATTCGATCGCGCTGTAGCTGTCCTGACCCGCAAAACCCTTGCAAACACATCAGTGCAGTATACTACTTATTGGGCGATCGCTTCGGCGAAGACCCTTTCGTACTGTTTCAACTGCGGGGGAGAACCAAAGAGCAAATCTTGACAGCACTTCGTCAAAGACGGGGTACGGAAGGAGAGGAAAATACCCAGCTAAACAAGGGTGAAAATTCCCCTACTGCGAATGCTAAATTGCCGAAGGTCGATCGCTTTTGGGAATACAATCAGCAGCTAGAATCATCTTTAGTAGTAATTGTACCGCCGCCCAGCAGCGAAACAGTATTAGATATCTTAGGCCCAATTCCCATCGCCACCGACGGAAAAGGAAGCGCTAGCAAATCCTCGCCCGCCTCTGACGCACTCAAGCAGCATTTTAGCAAAATCTACCAAGCAGTTAGCCAGCAAGCAGTTTTAGCAGCACTGAAACGGGGCGAAGGAGATTAACCTAATGTATTCCCAGAGATGATACAAGAGATTATGGCTGATAACAAATCAAGCTTTAATACCCATTTTATTCTTGAGTTTCTCTCTGCTGGAACGAGAGTTTGTCTAGAATAGATTTCAACCGAGGAGTCTTACTTTTGGCAATTTCAGTTTATACTTCCCGCAAATTACTCATAATTTCTATCAATTCCTGGGGGCTTTGAATCAAAAAATCAGGATTGTGTGCCACCAAAGCCTCCTCAGAATTAAAACCCCAACCTACAGCAATTACCTTAATTCCGGTTTTTCGAGCAGCTTCTATATCTCTAATCTCATCTCCCACATAAACGACTTCTTTAGCATTTATATGTTCGGTTTTTAGCCATCTATTAATAACTTTATGTTTGCCAAAAGTTGAGCCAGAGTAAATAAACGTGAAAGTGTCTTGCAAAGCATTTTTTTTCATCGATTCCAAGACATTTTCTCTGGAATTAGATGTGATAATACCCAGTTGAAATCCCTGTTTTTTTAACTCCAGTAAAACTTCTTTAATCCCCGGAAATAAACGAATGTTGGGGATTTCGCTGCGTAACTCCGCTTTCAACATTCTAATCAACAGCGGGAATTTGAAGATAGAAATACCAGAATACTGAAGGACTTGCCAAGAAGTTAAATTGCTCAGTTGAGCGATTTGCTCTTTGGTTGCAGATTTAAAGCCTAATTCGACTGACAAACGGTTGGTGATGCTTAGAAGAATATCGATTGTATCTGCTAAAGTGCCGTCAAAATCAAAAATAATTACTTTGGTCATTGGACAATAGCAAATAAGGAACGGGGAAGCATACAATTTTAGATTTTAGATTTTAGATTTTAGATTGGGAATTACTTACTGCATAATGTATTTGCTCTTGGCGCTCCGTACACACCCTAGGGTTATTATCTATAGGGTAAGGTGCACCCTAAGCACCCTGAGCGCGAACATCTCAACTTTTAAGGGTTAATTTGATTGGCTTTCGCATTTCGCCGCAGCATTTCGGGTTTTATGCGCCGCAGCGCCGAAGCTGTAAATCTGCGGTTCCATTCTTCGTCGGAGATGTCGGCTAATTCTGCAAGTGTCGGTGCTATGTTTTCAGGATAAGGCTCAAAGTCTGCAACATCAGTTGGTTTAGCAAATCGCTGATTCCAAGGACAAACATCCTGACAAATGTCGCAACCTGCTACCCAGCCTTGTAAATTAGATGCAATTTCGTCGGGCAATTTTTCGGCTCGATTCTCGATCGTGTGATAGGCTATACATCGATCGGCATTCACCACAAAAGGCTCAGTAATTGCTCCCGTCGGACACGCCTCTATGCAGCGAGTGCAAGTGCCGCAATGTTCCGTATGAGACTCATCCGACGCTAACTCCAGATTAGTCAAGATTTCGCCCAAAAACACCCAAGAACCGTATTCGCGCGAAATTACATTACCATTTTTGGCAATCCAGCCAATCCCGGCACGCTGCGCCCACATTTTATCCTGAACTGGTCCGGTATCAGCATAATACCGCGCTTCAATTCCCTCGCCTTGCGATCGCACCCAATTTGCCAAAAGCTTCAGTTTTTTGTGCAAAATTCTATGGTAATCCCGCCCCCAACCGTAGCGAGAGATTTTAGCATATTCGATCGCTGCATCGTCCCCCCCCTCCCACAGGGGATTTGCGGGGCGTTGGTGGGGCGTGTAGTAGTTGATGGCGACACATATTAATGACTGCACCTCTGGCATCACCAATTGAATATCCTGCCGTTTCGGGTTTGCCATCCATGCCATATCCGCCTGATAACCCTTGTCCAGCCAAGCTTGCAATCTTTGTTTTTCTATATCAAAATCCGTGTCTGTTGAGGCTATCCCGACTTTGTGAAATCCCAACTCAAGGGCTTTTTGCTTAATGCGATCGCTATTAATTGATTTTTTCATCACGTAAGAAACCACTGCACAATTTGTGCCATAAGTCTAGTAACTTTCAGAGTAATTTTCGGACAGTATTGATAATACTTTGGCAATCTTTATATTTATAAGTTTGAACTCCAAAATGTCAAAAATGTTACATAATTTAATTTAGGGAGAATTCGATTCGCTAATTCAAGTACGCAAGTAAAACCGACAGCGAATCCCACAGCATACATATGGCAGTTAGTATTCAATCAGCTCAATCTATTTTCTCCAACACCGAGATTGCTAGCGTTGTTCCGGCTACCACGGAAGCGTTCTACAAACTCAGCGTTGAAGACCAACTAGCCTTGCTCTGGTATGCCTACACCGAAATGGGCGTTTCCATCACCGCAGCAGCACCGGGAGTAGCCAGCATGGCCCTTGTCGAAGGCATTCTGAGCGAAATCAAGCAAATGTCGCCGGCTGCTCAAAGCAAAACTATGTTTGACCTAGCCAGCAACGCCGACACAACAATTGGCCGGATTTACACTTCTTTGCGGGTCAACACCAAACTCGGTTTCTGGTACGAGTTGGGTCAGTTGATGAAACAGGGCGTTGTCGCTCCGATCCCCGCCGGCTATCAAATGTCTCCCGAAGCCACCGCAGTTCTCGAAACCATCAAGCAACTAGATCCGGGTCAGCAAATTACCGTACTTCGGAATACCGTAGTTAACATGGGCTATGACCCTGCTTTTAACCAAGAGTACGGCAAACGCTCAGCCCCCCGCAGCACTCCCACCGCTCCAGAAGAGCGGGTGAAAACCCAAATTGAGGGTATCAGCGAGCAGACAGTGCTCAGCTACATCGACTACATGAACGCCTTCGACTTCACCCCAGCCGTCGGTTTATTTGCTGAAGAAGGTGCCCTGCAACCACCTTTCCAAAAGCCGATCGTTGGTCGCGACGCTATCCTCAACTATATGCGCGAAGAGTGCGTCGGACTGAAAATGATGCCCGAGCGAGGCGTATCGGAACCCGCAGAAGATGGCTACCGCCAAGTGAAAGTCACTGGCAAAGTCGAAACTCCCTGGTTCGGATCGAATGTGGGTATGAACATCGCGTGGCGGTTTTTGCTCGATCCCCAAGGTCAAATTTTCTTTGTGGCGATCGACTTGTTGGCATCTCCGAAGGAATTGCTCAATTTGATCCGCAAATAGAATATTCTGGTTGGCTCTGTTAAACAGGCTTGCCCAAAAACCCAGATGCCTTTAGGTGTCTGGGTTTATAGCATTTTAGGTTTTAGATTTTAGATTTTAGATTCAATAATTGAAGGATTGGAAATGACTGATGGTATCAGAGTTTGCCGGTTGGCTAAACTTGCATTTTTTGAAAGTAGTATTGATTTTGGTCGATCGCTCCCAAAGCTGCGATCGACCCTCTCCGGTTCCTCCTTTTTTAGGAGAATTATTTTCCTAGCCCTACTTATATCTTTTGAGGGATTTGCTGCGACAAAGAGAATGATTAAAGTATACTCATTCATTTGAAATCACTTGTTTTATGACCGCAACAACTCGACCTATTTTAACTACCTCTATAAAGATTGCAGGTATCACAATGCCAGGGATACTGCAATATTTTGAAACTTTAAACGCGGGCGATTTTGACGCGACGGCTAATTTATTTGCAGATGACGGGGTGCTGCACGCGCCGTTTGAAGATCCCATTATCGGCAACATTTCGATCGCCACTTATCTCAAAAAAGAAGCGCGAGGAATGCAGCTAGAACCCCAGAAAGGTGTCAGCCAAATTTTAAAAGATGGCAATGTAGAAGTTCAGGTCAGCGGCCGGGTGCAAACTTCCGCCTTTGGTGTTAATGTCGGATGGCTGTTCTTGCTCAATTCTGACCAAAAAATCCTTTCAGTCACGGTCAAACTGTTAGCTTCTCCCCAAGAATTGCTAAATCTGCGGTCGCAGACGAAATTTGATGTTTGATAATCTGTTTCACATTTAAATTGTTTGTTTTGGTTTGACCTGTCGATCGAATGTAATGGCTCAAGCCATCATTATTTTTGCGCGCAATTGAGGCAGAAACCGGGTTTTTTATCCAAATCTCCAGTGAAGCGCCGTCAACCGTTGAAAAACCCGGTTTCTTGATTATTTGCGCGCAATTGAGGCAGAAACCGGGTTTTTTATCCAAATCTCCAGTGAAGCGCCGTCAACCGTTGAAAAACCCGGTTTCTTGATTATTTGCGCGCAATTGAGGCAGAAACCGGGTTTTTTACCCAAATCTCAGGTGAAGCGTCGCTAACTGTTCAAAAACCCGGTTTCTTGGGTATTTGTGCGATCGGGACTGTACCCCTACAATCTTACAGTCTCGCCTTGGGCTGACAATAAAGCATCCAGGATACCCGCCACGTGATTCATCCGTCCAGAAATAAAAAACCTGTATCCGATGAAACTTGCCGAACGTATTTATCTCGCGCAAGTCAATGCTTCAATTCTAAAATCTCAAATCTCAAATCTCAAATCGATTGACGCTACTGCACGGAAAATTGGCTGTCACCGCAGCGCGTGCGACAGACAGCCAAAGCGAGTCAAAAAGTGCCTTGCCAATCATTAATGACTAATGACTAATGACTAACGACTAATTAAGATTTTTCCGGCAAACTCGCTTCCAACTTGAGACAGTTGCGACCGTCTATTTGCAAAGTGTAGTCCACCCGATCCATAAGTCTGCTCATAATCAGCCAGCCGTAGCCGCTTTCCTGTTTAGCTTCCGGCCTCGGGGGATTGTAAGTATCCATTTCGTAACCTTTACCGTAATCCCAAATTTCTAAACCAATATCCCTATTTTTTAAATTCAAGCGAATTAACACGGGCAAATTGGGTTGATCTTTGTGAGCATGGCGGATCACGTTAGAATAGGCTTCTGCTAACACCAAGCGCAAACGATTCGACTGACGCGGCCAATCGACGTGCTCTCCTAGCTCTACTTCCAAACTGCTCAGCAACCAATTTTCAACAATTGTTAAAAACCGCAAGTCGCTTGGCACATGAAGCTCAGTATTCATAAAAAAATCCCGTAAGTTTGAAAACCCTGTGTCTTCCAGGTATGAAATACGACGAGCCGAATGGATTCGGCCTCAATACTTGTCGCTAATCGGGGGATACGAGCCTTTTCTGTTTAAAAATCAGGCATTCGTCATTCGGTAGAAGGCAGAAGTTAAGAGAATAGTTGAAAACTTTTGTTATGGGCTTAAAGCCCCTTAACAATTGATAATTATACCGAGACTGTAAGCAGTGAGGTATAAAAAATCTGTGTTTCAATCCTTGGCTTTTAAGCGTTGGTTTTTTCTGACGAATGCCTTCTACCTTAACCCTTTACAGGTATTTAATCCCCCAGGAAAGCGATTCAGGAAACTAGCTGCGCCATCGCCGGCTAGGTTTTTACTGTGGTTTTTGACTGGTGACGATAACACCGTCCTTTGTAGGACTACTCTATGGGCCGTCAACAAGCAGGGCTTAAGTTTTTTCGGCTCTCACCCACCCCCGACTATGCGTCGGGAGTCGCTGACAGATTCAAAGAACCTCCAGAGAGAGTATGGTTTGGTCGTCTTCTTGAACGGGATTATCAGCTCGGATGTGAGCCAACAAATTGTCCAAGTTGAAAGAACCAGGTTCCTGAATCAAAAGTTGCCAAAGCCCTTCTTGTTGTAGCATAGAACGGGTTGGTACACCCCCTGCTACCGCTTGACTTGTCACGCTAGCTTCAGTAATTCCGTCACTCGTCAGCAGAAATACATCTCCTGACTTTAATTCGATCGTACCTGCTTTGCCTCTCCAAACTGGTAGTATCCCCAAAGGAATGCCACGAGCTTTCAGGAAATTAGGCTCGGCTGGCGTTTTACCGCTAGCGGCTTGAGCTTTCACCTCCGAGTGAGACCAAACAATCGGGTAAATGTGACCGGCATTAGCAAAAGCGAGGTGTCCCGTTGACGGAGTGTAACGAGCTACAACCATTGTAATAAAATGGTTGTTGCCGATCAGGTCGTCAGACATACTGCTATTCATGTTCTGCATAACTTGATCGGGCTCTGGAGAAACTTCTTGGGAAAGTTCCCGCCGCATCACCGAAATCGCGCTCGCCATAAATAGAGCAGCCGGAACTCCCTTACCCGACACATCTCCCACCGCTATCCAAATATCCCCTTGAGAGTGGACGTAGACTTCAAAAAAGTCGCCGCCAACTTCCCGCGCGGGATAGCAGCAAGCTTGCACCCTGACAGTTTCAAAATCCGGCCAACTTTGGCGTAACAAGTTTGTTTGGATTTGGCGAGCCACTTCCAACTCGTTTTGCATCTGCTTGGCTAAATCCAGAGTGCGCTGGTAGAGCTTAGCTTGAGACAGGGCGAGAGCAGCTTGAGCTGCTACACCTTCTATTAACTCTATCTCTTCTGCCGACCAAGGGTTAGTGCCACCAATCTGGCACAGTGCGAGTACCGCCAGCAATTCTTGCTGGTAAGTCAGGGGCACGGCAATCTCAACGGAGTTACCGTCCCCGCGACTGTTTGGGTTGACTTGAGTTTGGCGGCTGGCTACGGCTTGAACCAGCAAATTTTCATCAAAAGAAAAGCTGCTGGCTTCAGAGGTTTGGGCTTGGTAGGGGAAGGTACTCGGCAATAGTCGATCGGCCTCTACCGGCCGCAGCATACAATAGTTTGCCTCAAAAGTTTGACCTACGGTTTGAACAATAGTTTGTACCATACTAGAGTAATCTAGCGACCCGCGAATCACGCTCATTACCTCATTGAACAGAGATTCCTTGCGTAAAGCGCGACGCAGTGCAACGCTGCGCTGCTTGTAGTATTTGTAAGTTTCTGAGGCTTGATTGATCACCAATTTGAGTTCTTCTGGATTCCACGGTTTGGTGATGTATTTGAACACTTGACCTGAGTTGATGGCCTCGACCAAATCTTCAACATCTGTGTATCCCGTTAGCAGAATCCGAATCGTATCGGGAAATCGCTCGACTGTTTTCCCCAAAAACTCGGTGCCATTCATTTCTGGCATCCGCTGGTCAGATATAATCACCGCCATCTCGCCCTGTTGGTCTAGAACTTCCAGGGCGCTGAGGGCGCTATCTGCTTTGTAAACCTGAAAGTCGCGTCGAAACGTCCGGTACAATAAATCCAAGTTGTCAGGTTCGTCATCGACTACCATCAGTTTCAGCTTGCTTCCATCTCCCCGACTCATCTTTCTTCCCCCTTGAAAACCCCCACCATAGCTGTAATCAGCAAGGTGGCGGGAGGAAAAGGGGGGCTGGATATATGCAACATATCAGTTACGTCAAGTTGAGTTAAAGAAACCCGTTTTACCTCAAGGTGAGCATTCCTTTCGCACCATCTGTTCGCACAGATGAGAGGCTTTCGATACTGTAACCCGCCTCGGTAGGCCGCTTCAATAGGGAAAATTCCCCAGTCAGCTTTCACAAAAAATACTCGGTAAGTGGGAAGCTCCGAGACTTTAGTCCTGAGAGGAAAACGACCCGGCGATTTCAATCGCCTTGAATCCCCTCGCGGGGCAGAGGGGTATGGTTGCCCCAAGGCGTGAGGATATGGTTGTCCTCAATCTCCCATTTCTGGGGTAAAGTTAGCTTCGCCAATGTTATAGAGGCTTGCGCCGGCTGGCAGCACTGTCGAGCGTGACTTTAAGACTGTTTAACTACTAGCGACAGGGCAGGGGACTAGCTTCGCATCAAGCGGGTGTCATGACCTAAATAACGTAGCCTGTTAAGGCGATAGCTGGTCAGTACAGCTTGTTTGATTTCTCTTACAAGCGAGCGTGGCTTTAGCCCGCTCGTTACTGACGCTGTGATACGAGCAATGACCTTGTTAGCAGTCGGTACTTTTCTAAACACACCAGCATTCAAAACTGCTAATTAATGCTCTGATTGCAGAGTTCTTAACTAGCTGGGTACTGTCCTCGGTGTGAATTTTAACACTTACTACTAACGCAGGTATTGCTACCTAAGTCTGGTCAACACCGGCTGTATTTCAAGCCCCACTGTACCCGGAGGGTTAGTGGTGGGTTGTTGGCGCTATTCCCTACATCTTTGCCGAATCGTACTTGATTGCTGCATCCAAGTCTCCCTAATCTCTGAACTTTTTGCAGCAAGCATATTACTACTGCCGAATCAAGTTATTCTTTCTGCCAGTCTGAGCTTAGCAGAACGAGAGCGGGGATTTCTAGCGACTTCTTCGGATTGTGGCACGATCGGCTTTTTTGTCAGTACCTGCAAATTGGGTGTTCCTCTGAGTTGGTGCTTGACTGGTCGGTCTTCGAGACTGTGAAATGTAATGATTCCGATTCTCCCCCCTGGTTTTAACCACCTTGGCGCAAGGTTTAGGAAAGTTTCTAAAGAAGCGAGTTCGGAGTTGACAGCTATCCTTAAAGCTTGGAAAGTACGGGTGGCCGGATGGATTCTGCCGTTGCGCTGCTTGGGGGGGAAGCTGGAGGCGATCGCCCCTGCAAGTTCTGTTGTAGTTTGAAAAGGGCGCCCTTGCACAATCCGCCTCGCGATGCGCCGCGACAGTCGCTCCTCGCCGTACTTGTAAATAATATCTGCTAGTTTAACTTCTTCCCAGTGGTTGATAATCTCTTCTGCCGTCAAAGATTGCTGCTGGTTCATACGCATATCTAGTTGAGCCCGGTGGCGAAAACTAAATCCTCGTTCCGGTGTATCGAACTGAGCAGAGCTGACGCCCAAGTCTGCTATGATACCATCAAATTCAGCCTCTGGGGACTGATATTCAGCAAAGTTACCGTGCCAAAACTCAACGGGCGAGTTGGCAAATCGGGCTTGGCAAAAACCGATGGCTTGTTCATCGCGGTCGATCGCCACCACTGTAACATCTGGCGCCGCCGCTAAAATCAAACTCGTGTGTCCGCCGCCCCCAAGCGTCGCGTCCAAATAGTGTCCGCCTGGACGCACAGCCAAACCCGCAATTAATTCTTGACCCAAAACTGGAACGTGATAGGTGTCAATACTGACATCCGATCCAAGGGTCTCCTTCTCAGAGAGCTCGATATCCTTCATAATCATAAAAGCGAAACAAAAATCAACAATAGTCAGTAATCATTAATTCATTTAATTATGTCAAGAATTGAGACTAGAACCGAACCGATGGTGCTCAACATGGGGCCGCACCACCCTTCAATGCACGGGGTACTCCGGTTAATTGTCACCCTGGACGGGGAAGATGTGGTGGACTGCGAGCCAGTTTTGGGCTATCTGCACCGCGGGATGGAAAAAATTGCCGAAAATCGCACCAACGTGATGTACGTGCCCTACGTTAGCCGCTGGGACTACGCTGCGGGGATGTTTAACGAAGCGGTGACAGTGAATGCACCGGAAAAGTTGGCGAATATTGCTGTCCCCAAACGGGCTAGTTATATTCGGGTAATCATGCTGGAGTTGAACCGGATTGCTAACCACTTGATGTGGGTAGGGCCGTTTTTGGCGGACGTGGGGGCGCAAACTCCTTTTTTCTATACTATGCGCGATCGCGAACCCATTCTCGACTTGTGGGAAGCAGCCACAGGTTATCGCATGGTGAATAATAACTATTTCCGCATCGGCGGAGTCGCCGCCGATTTGCCCTACGGTTGGGTAGATAAGTGCCAAGATTTCTGCGATTATTTCGTTCCCAAAATTGACGAATACGAACGTTTAATTACCAACAATCCAATTTTCCGCCGCCGGATTGAAGGCTTGGGTACTATTTCTCGCAACGAAGCGATTAACTGGGGACTTTCCGGCCCCATGTTGCGCGGTTCCGGCGTAAATTGGGATTTGCGGAAAGTTGACCATTACGAATGTTATGACGACTTCGACTGGGAAGTCTGTACCGAAGCTGCTGGCGATTGTTTAGCCCGGTATTTAGTACGGATTCGGGAGATGCGCGAGTCGGTTAAGATTATCTATCAAGCCTTGAAAGGACTCCCCGGCGGCCCTTACGAGAATTTGGAAGCGAAGCGCTTAGAAAGCGGGCCAAAATCTGAATGGAATGGTTTTGACTATCAGTTTATTGGCAAAAAAGTGGCGCCGACTTTTAAGATTCCCAAGGGCGAACATTATGTCCGCGTCGAAAGTGGCAAAGGTGAGTTGGGGATTTATATTATCGGGGATGATAGTGTGTTTCCTTGGCGCTGGAAGATTCGGGCTGCGGATTTTAATAATTTGCAGATTTTGCCTCACATTGTGCGCGGCGTGAAGATTGCGGATTTGGTGGCAATTTTGGGGAGTATCGACATTATTATGGGCTCGGTTGACAGGTAGAAGGAAAAGGGCGATCGCATTTTTGGGCTGTTTGCTAAAAAGTGCGATCGCTACTTTTTTGAATCATATACAGTCCTGGGCGCATAATACCAAAGAAACCGGGTTTTTCACTTCAACTGTCGGCTACAACGAAAAATTTTCGTAAAAACCCGGTTTCTGACTACCCATGAGTCTGGGAGTGTATAGATTAACAGTAACGAAAATCTACCTCGGTTCCGCACTGCGTACAAATACCCTCAGAACAATCATCAGCTCCTCCTGACCAGTCAAAGTTTGTGCCTTTGCAGTACGGACAATACTCAGTTAAAGATAAAATTTCAGCGGGGACACACCGCCATCTGGGTAAAGTAACAGCTACCTCTGACTCTAGGGAAGTAAATGTATTGACAGGTAAACGATGTACTCGCTCGACTAATTCATTGACTTTGATAATTAATTCATTAGCATTTTCTACCCACAAATAGCCGCAGCGGACAGCGCGACTGATTAAAACATTTCTTTTTTCTTCAATAAATATTCGATTTCCGTTGGGGTCGATCGCCCTGCATTCCCACCCTGCAAATATAGGAACTTCTTGTGCGTAATTCCCTATCAAACCTGGAATGTTATTGAGTTGCCGTTCAGCAAGACAACCGATCCATAGATCCCAGTGAACTCTTTTGCATCTTTGTGAAGAAATACAACTTTTTAACAAATTATCAAAGGCGATTATATCCTTGTCTACGCCTCTGTGACCTAAGTAAATACCGCGTCTTTTTGTATCTGCTAAATTAAATATGACTACATAATCTGGTAATAAGTGGCTCGATTTTTTGAACTCTTCTAAACAAGATTCTGGTGGTATCATAAAGAAGCATTATATTTAAAATCTAAGGCTAGCTTATCACAGCGATCGAAAATTTGCCATGTCAAATCTCAAGTTTGCGATCGGCTTCAAAATGATATGATATCAATAATCAAAATCTCTCTCTTCTCTCTTCCTCTGTGTCCTCTGCGCCCTCTGCGGTGAAAAAAATCTTTATTTCAAAAATAAAATAAAATCAACTTTGATTCCATAAATTATGACATTCCAGCAATCAGATATCAATGACAGCAACCCAGAACTCTGCGCTTTAATCTGCGAAAGAATTGCCGCCAGTCCCCAGCAGCGTATTACTTTTGCTGAATATATGGATTTGGCATTATATCATCCGCAGCACGGATATTATAATAATAGCGATCGCCAGTCGATCGGCAAACAAGGCGATTTTATCACGTCGTCTCACTGGGGTGCTGATTTTGCGGAGGTTTTGGCGGATCAGTTTGTGGAAATGTGGGAAATTCTAGGCAAACCTCAAAACTTCGCGATCGTAGAAATGGGCGCTGGGCGGGGAAATTTTGCCGAAAATGTGCTGCAATATCTGCAAATACAATATCCCGATTTCTTTCATATTTTAGAATACATTATTGTTGAACTTTCCCCTGTACTCCAAGCGGAACAGCGGCAAATGTTAGCCGATATCAAGTGTGTCAAGTGGTGTAATTGGGATGAGATAGTTAATAACTCAATTGTCGGTTGTTTCTTTTCTAATGAGTTAGTAGATGCTTTACCCGTGCATCAATTTATTCTGGAACAAGGGCAAGTTAGGGAGATTTACGTTGCCGCAGAAACCCCAAAAAATGAACAAGAAAAGATAAAATTTGTTGAGGTAGTTGGCGAAGTTTCCACCCCTAAAATTGGCGAATATTTGGATTTGGTGGGCATCGATTTGTCGGCGAGTGTTTACGGGGATGGTTATCGCAGTGAGGTGAATTTGGCCGCTTTGGACTGGATGAGTACAGTTGCTCAAAAGTTGCAGCGGGGATATTTGTTAACTATTGATTACGGTTATCCGGCGCACCGCTATTACAATCCGAGGCGCAGGGAGGGGACGCTACAGTGTTATTATCGCCACCGATATCACAATAATCCTTATATTAATGTGGGGCGGCAGGATTTAACGGCTCATGTTAATTTTACGGCGCTGGAAAGGCAGGGTGAATTGTGCGGTTTGGATGTGGTAGGGTTTACTCAGCAGGCTTTGTTTTTGATGGCGTTGGGTTTGGGCGATCGTATTGCTTCTCTATCAACAAATGATGCGGAAGTATTGGATGTGGCAACGTTTTTGCGGCGCCGGGAGGCTTTGCATCAGTTGATCGATCCGATGGGTTTGGGGGGTTTTGGGGTTTTGGTGCAGTGTAAGGGGTTGAAGGAGGAGGAAAAGGGGAGAATATTGAAGGGTTTGATGGTGCCTGATTAGTTATTCGATCTATTTGCTTATATCGATTACACAAGCTGACTCAGTGGCGGAAATTCCCATTTTCCAGAATATAAAGTAGATGGCAGCTTTAAACAATAAGCAGCAGGAATCACTTCAATCAACCACCAATTAAACATATCTCGTCTGGCTTCGGTAAAACCAGTAATGGCATCACCAGTAATGGCATCATACATAATATCTAAGATGGCATTATAGGCTGTTTTAGTGTTGAGTGTTTGCAGCAAGCCGTAGAAGATATTATAAGCTTCGTCAGTAGCTTGATATTTTCCAATTTTGTCGATATGAGGAAACAACGTATCTGCCCAAGTTTCTGGGATTTCACAACCCTCCTTCAGCCAACAAGATACAATTCCTTCAACGATATCAGCCTTGTGTTCTTCAGGAAAGTAATGTTTAATGGTCGGTTTAGCTGCTAATGCTATTCCATAAGCCATGTAGACACATCGCTGATGGGATATTGCATCATTAGGCATTCCAAAAGCTGTCATTACTTCTACAAAAGCTTCTTCTACATTGCACTTTCCACCTCGTTCGTATAAATCGTCATATTTTCTGTCCCAAACCGTCTGAAGTGTTTGCTGTAATTGCTCTGGAATAGTTGAGTTGCTCGGCAATTTAAAATCGGTGTAGTAGCCTATGTCAAACTCGAACATTGACTTTTCTTCGTTATGTATTTGGATTTTTTAGAGCGAGAGCTATCGCTCCCTCTTAAAATTCTAAGTAGTAGTCAGAATCGGACAATTTATAGAGACGGATATAGTCTCTGCCGTAATTTTGCAATGTCTGGCTCGTGACAGGCTCAAATTTCTGCAATGCACCACTTTGTTCTAACTTACCTTTGATCCAGCGACCTAGAATTTTTAAGTCTTTCTTGGATCTAAAGTTTTTGTAATAATCGCCTTGAGTGCGACAGGGAAAATTTGAACCATCATCAGTATAGGCGGTAAAATCCCCCTGGGGATAAACAGGATTATTTGTCGTTTCTGTATCTACTATAATCTCAACTTCATACCAATCTCTAGGGATAACCTTCCCGGTCGATTTACTTTCTCTTCCTTTTCCGAAAAAAGCATTGAGATTGGATTTTTGCTGAGCATCAACCCTGGATAAAGATATATCCACATAGGGCGTTGCGGGAGTTATGGCAGGTAGGGACATTAAGTTACCTCACTTCACTAAAAAGTTAATGTTAATTGTAATGGCTGTTGTGCAGCCTCTAATTCTGCGTGTTGTAAGCGTTCCTTAATTGACATCATTTGCAGTTTTTGATTTAAATTGTATAAATCCACTTTCGGATAATTCCCTTTAAATAGCGGAATCAGAGATTCAACAACGTCAACTATTCCATCTGGCGGAACTGCATTGCCAATTTGTCTTCTTACTTCAGTAATAGAACCTTCAAAAACAAAATCATCGGGAAATGTTTGCAACCTAGCTCTTTCACGATTTGTCAATGAACGGGGTTCGGGATAATGATATCCCCAAGTACCACCACCACCACCAGCAATAATTGTAGCACAGGGTTTATCTGGATGAATTCGCCGATAAACGTGACTGATCATGCCTTTTACATAGTAGGGACTATTCTTAGGAATATCAGTAAAATTCCCTCCGGGGTTAATTAGACTCAAAATTTCAATGGTTCGAGGCTGAATTTTCTGATGTTCCTGATTATATTCCACTTTTTCCACATTTTTGAGTGCTTCACCTGCTGTGCGATAGGGATGTTCACGATTTTGACCGTATTTGGGCTGAGGATGCACAAAATTAAATCCTGTATCCATCCGAATTCCAACTAATAAAACTCTTTGCCGAAATTGGGGAACTCCGTAATCCGCAAAGTTGTAGAGTTTTGGTTTAACTAAGTAGCCGGGAGCGATACTTTCAAAGTCAGAAATTATTTGTTTTATTGCTTGATAATTATTCGCACTTAATAAACCTTTGACATTTTCTGCTACAAAAGCTTTGGGCTGTTTTTTGTTGACAAAATCGAGAAAGTATGTATATAAATTGCCTCTGGTTCCTTCAAGTCCGGGGCGCTTCCAAATCATGGAAAAGTCTTGACAAGGAAACCCTCCTATACATATTTCTGCTTCGGGAACTTGTGCAATGTCTATATTTTCTATGCTGTCGTTGACGATGACATCAGCAATGTTTCTGCTGAATGTTTTGCAGGCGTATTTATTGGAGTCGATCGCCCAAACTACTTCAAATCCGGCTTTGTGGAATGGCAAGTCCATACCGCCACAACCGGAAAATAATGAAATCAGTTGGGGTTTTTTTTTCCAGGCGATCGGCTTGAGACGTTCGAGTAACATATTAGTTCGCAGTAGGACAAGGGCTGGCTGAATGCTAGCACCACAAGATACTAATTATATCAAAATATAGTCTAACTCGACTCATCAATTGATATTTCACTCTTCATCATCTAACTCGATCCCGGCTTGACGCAGTTTTTCGGCCAATTTTTCCGCGCGGAGTCGTTCGCGATCGGCTCTTTCTTCTGACCACAGCAACAACTCGCCTTCTGCATCCCACCACCTCAGCCAACAGCCTGTTCTCCCTTCGTGCGTTCCTTCCCACATTCCTAAAAACAAGTCTAATCCCGGTATCCAATAACGTCCGTTTTCATCAGGTTTTTGCAAGTTGTAGTGCTCTGATTCTAAAGCGTAAACTTCTAAATGAGCTGTTTTGGCTCGGAATATGACGTATCGGGGGACTTTGATTACTTGCTCGTAAAAATACCACTTTCCCACCCGCGAGGTAAATTCAACGGAGTATTCTTCTCCATAGGTTTCTGAAAGAAATTCCATCACGAGTTGAGGGATGGTTCCTTCTGTGTGCGGCGTGTAACTGCGGCGGACTTGCGAGACATTTTTTGGATTGACGGGTTTCACGTACATCCAATCTGGTGCTTTGCAGATAATGCGCTGTTCGTCGCTGCTTGAACCTGGGAAACTTATTCCTGCACACAAGGCAAAGTTGGAAACAATTAAGGCATCCTGGATTAATTCAGGAAATGCTGTTAGCGGCTGGCGCAAAGCGGCGGCTAATAATGGTTGGCTTTCGTCTTCCACGGGGTCGTCTGGTAGTTGGAAATCTTCTGGTAGTAGCGGCCAGGTGATTGTGAGTTTTGTTTCATGATTTTTAGTTGCTACAGACATAGTTTATCAGAGGTTAAATGTTTTAATGCTTAAATTATATCTCTTGGTTTTTGGGATTCATGTTAATGGCTTAATGACGAGGCAGATCCTCTGGATCTGCCTTACCGGGCAGAGCCAATTAGTAACGACTTAAGCCGATAGTCCGCCAGGGGTTGAAACCCCTGGCTAATAGCTAAAGTCCTCTGAAGAGGACTGAGAAGAAGACTGTTAAAATAATTAGTCCTCTGAAGAGGACTTTAGCTTTGAGGCAGGGAATTCATTCCCTGCCGGACTTAATATGCAGCAATTATCTTCTGCTGTAGCTCGTTTGTCATTGCTAGTAGTTCTGATTGGGCGATCGCACTTTGTTCACCACTCGCCAACCACTTCAATTGTACCGTCTCGTTTTCAGCTTCCGCATCTCCCAAAACTAAACACGCAACAGCACCGCTTCTGTCGGCCCTTTTAAACTGTTTCCCGAAAGCACTACCGCTCAAATCTATCTCGACACTAAACCCGGCACTTCGCAATTTTTGAGCTAACAATACCGATTGCTGTTCGGCTTTTTCGCCCCTAGATACCAAATAGAAATCCTGCTTGGGAACGGGCAAAGGTTGCAACTTTTGCAGCAGGATAATCAACCTTTCGATACCCATTGCCCAACCTACTGCCGCCGTATCTGGGCCGCCCAATTCCTTGACTAAACCGTCGTACCGGCCGCCTCCGCAAACTGTGGCTTGCGCTCCCAAATCGTCGGAGATAATTTCAAAAGCGGTGTAAGTATAGTAATCTAAACCACGCACTAATCGGGGATTTAACTGATAGCTAATTCCTAAATTTGTGAGCATTTGCTGCACTTGCTCGAAGTGCGATCGCGATTCCTCTCCCAAATATTCCAAAATACTCGGCGCACCAGCTACAATTTCTTGAGTCCGCTGATTTTTGCTGTCCAATATCCGCAGCGGATTGCGAGTCAAGCGGTCTTGAGAATCGGCGTCTAATTCGGATTTGTGCGGTGTAAAATAATCTATTAATGCTTGCCGATAATTTTGTCTGTCTTGCTTATTTCCGACAGAATTAATATCGAGGCGCAAATTTTTTAAACCGAGGGTTTGCAGGATATCGCAGGCGATCGCAATTACTTCGACATCCGCACGAGGATTCGCACTCCCCAAGACTTCCACGCCAATTTGATTAAACTGCCGCTGTCTTCCTTCTTGCGCGCGTTCGTAGCGAAACATCGGCCCCGCATACCACAGGCGCTGTACGTCTCCCGCCGCGTACAAACTGTGTTCAATAAAAGCTCGGACTACTCCGGCGGTGCCTTCTGGACGCAAAGTTGTCGATCGATCGCCCTTATCCTTAAAAGTGTACATTTCTTTGCCCACGACATCGGTAGCTTCTCCGATGCCGCGTTCAAATAAAGATGTCTGTTCAAAAATTGGCGTCCGAATTTCTCGATAAGCCGCTTTTTTTAAAATGGTTCTAGCGACTTCTTCTATATTTTGCCAATATTGAATTTCAGCGGGCAAAATATCCCGCGTTCCCGGTAAAGTTTTAATTGCACTCATTTTGTTAGTCAGTAGTCAGTAGTCAGTAGTCAGTAGTCAGTAGTCAGTAGTCAGTAGTCAGTAGTCAGTAGTCATTAATCATTAGTTATTAGTTAAAAGTTAAAAGTTAACAGTCAACAGTTAACAGTCAACAGTCAACAGCTAACAATTCCCAATAACTAATGACTTAATAATTCCCAGGCTCCGTAACGATCGCCATAATAAGCCAAAATGCGATCGACCCGCTCGCGACCTGCCAAATCGAACCCTTCAGGATACTGTATCCACAAACCCCCAACTTGGCTGTCGTAGTAATCAAACCGCTGCGACTGCTGCGGAATTAAACCGGTTTGCACCCCTTCAACTTGACGCAAATGGATCGCCACTTCGCGATACACCGCCAGCGGCAATCCAGGGCTTTGAATTTGATAGCGGAGTTGTTTTTCTTGTGCCGTTTGCATCATTTCTTTGCCTGTCCCCAACCAAAATCCCTACTTAAGATACTTCTTTATCGATCGGCCGCGGTAGAGGACAGCAGTTAATATTGTCCAAACATACCTTTCCCCACTGCAAAGCCCAGCGTACAAGCGTAACTCGATTGTCAGCCCGCGTCTTGTTCAAGATATTGCTAATGTGGTTGTCAACTGTACGCTTGCTAATCTCTAACTTTTCGGCGATTTTCTCATTAGTCAATCCCGCTGCTACTAACTCTACCACTTGCAATTCTCTGTCCGAAAGGGTGACAGGGGTCCCAGAGACAATCCCACTCATAAATTTTTCCTATGTCTGCATATTTACCTATCTACAATTCTAAAGGATGAGGGATCGAGTATGAAGAGAAAATTAAATTTGCTGTGCTACTCTTTCGGGCCCGAAGCACCAACTCGCCTGCAGAATCGCCAAGAGTGCAAACTCAGCGCTGACACAGCATGACGCGCACCGACTTGCACTGCTGGCACCCTTCCGGTGGCGGGTGAGCCCTTTACCTGCGCGCATCTGACATCCGGGCCAAACCCGCAGATGTTTTCAGGTAAAACAACTGATACGCCGCACTGCACTTGTGCGTTGAGCGAGTAACTGCCAGTATCAATAAGTCTGGTATTATAGGAGCAGCTATTAAAATATAGCTTGCAATTTTTCTGGGATCGGTTAAAAATAATTCTTGAGCTGTCTACTGCTGGTCTAAAATCTAAAATCTAAAATCTAAAATAGACATGACTTATCCTCGCGTTCTGTGTCTGGGTGAAGTTTTATTTGATTGTTTAGCAGACAAACCAGGAGTATCTCTCGAAGAGGTAGAATCTTGGACGGCATATCCCGGCGGTGCTCCTGCTAATGTTGCCTGTGCTTTGGTTAAATTAGGGACGGCGGCGGGATTTATCGGGGCTGTAGGTGGGGATGAATTGGGTAATTCTCTAGTGCAGGTATTGCAAGAAGTAGGGGTTGATATTGCTGGATTGCAGCGACATCCAAGTGCGCCGACGCGGCAAGTTTATGTCTTGCGGAATGAAGCGGGCGATCGAAATTTTGCCGGTTTTGGCAAATTTGATACTGCGGATTTTGCCGACACCCGCCTCCTCGCTGCACAACTACCCGAAGTGCTGTTTGAAAATGCCGAATATTTAGTGCTAGGTACTTTAGAATTAGCTTATCCTGAAAGTCGAGAGGCGATCGTCCGAGCGATCGAACTAGCAGAACACTACGACGTTAAAATTATACTTGACATCAATTGGCGTCCCGTGTTTTGGCCAAATCCAGACGAAGCAAAAGCGCGCATTAGAAAAATATTAAAAAAAGTTGATTTTGTCAAGTTATCTGAGGAAGAAGCCGAATGGTTGTTTGACACTACCGATGCTGGAGCAATTACCTACCGTCTCGATTCCGTAGAAGGCGTTTTGGTGACTGCGGGCGAGAAAGGTTGCGCCTATTGTATCTCGGAAAATGAAGGAAAAATCCCCGCATTTACAGTAGATGTTGAGGATACAACAGGTGCAGGCGACGCATTTCTGGCTGGTTTTGTGCGACAGTTGTGCAAGCATGGAATTAAGAATTTAGCCGACCCCAAAATAGCCCAAACAATTGTAACTTATGCCAGTGCGGTAGGTGCGATGACAGCGATGAAACCGGGGGCAATTATATCTCAACCTACTGCGGCTGAAGTAGAAGCTTTCTTATATTTGTACAAAAATTAGGGCCGCCAACCTATCAGTCTGGAAACGGAAAGGGGGCTAATTTTGGTTCATAAACTCGGTTGCTAGGAAAAAAATACTGTTATACTAAATCCGAGTTAAAAACCCTCGCTAAGACTCGCCGTTTGAAATAGCTACTATACAAATTCTTGCCCTAGTTAAGAGGGACTAAGAAATAAACTGGTATTTAAGCTCGATTTAGTATTATAGGTTTTATTGGGGGCAATTAACCGCACATCATATCATGTCCCATCGATTACCCTGATTCCTGTAGGGGCGGGTTCACTAATAATATTTGCCAAAAACGGACAATCTCAAAAACCCGCCCCGGCAATGGTATTATGGGCGATCGATCGGACATGATATAATTTGGCGCACGATTAACTCTAGTGGCTGCGAAGCATCTATGATAATTGCATCTTCAGGTTCTTCGAGACTGTCTAACTGGCTTAACAGCAAGTCTGCTTTCATGTAGTGGTTTTCGCGAGTTTTTAACCTGGTGGCTAATAGCTGAAAAGAACATTTTAGATAAACTATCTTCATCCGCTGTTGGTCTCGGTAGAGCATTTCGCGGTAAGATGTTTTTAAAGCAGAACAAGCCAAAACCACATTTTTATTTTCTAACAGCCACCTGTCTATTGTAGCTTGCAATTGTAATAGCCAAGGAAGGCGATCCGCATCTTCTAAAGGAATGCCCCGACTCATTTTATTGATATTAGCTGATGGGTGAAAATCGTCGGCATCCCTGAAATCCCAATTGAGAGATTGCGCCAGCAACTTGCCAACAGTAGTTTTGCCAGAACCTGAGACTCCCATCACGATCGTAATCATGGCACCTATTTACCGAATACTTGCAATATACTTGCAATTTTATCAAGTTGTGCGATCGACAAACCGGGTTTCTTAAGTTGCCGGATGAATTCTACCACCCTAAAAAATTCAATAAACCCGGTTTATTTATGATTTTCGCTCAAATTTCTTCCAGAGTGGGTTTAATGAAATTATAAGCCAAAACGCCGATAATTCCACCGATCACAGGGAATACAATAAACGCCCATAACTGTTGGATTGCCCATCCGCCTTGAAAAAGTGCGACACCGATACTTCTAGCTGGGTTAACTGAAGTATTGGTTATGGGAATTCCGACTAAATGAATCAACACCAGCATCAAGCCGATGGGAATTCCGCCCAAACCGACGGGATATTTGGGATGGGTAGTACCCATGATGGTAAATAACAGAAAAGCAGTTAGTACAATTTCCGTCAAAGCTGCTGCCAAAAGTCCGTAACCAGTGGGAGAATGTTCTGCAAAACCGTTAGATGCAAATCCCGAAGCCGCCGCATCAAATCCTGGTTTTCCTGATGCTATCATGTACAAAACAAGACCGCCTAAAATTCCGCCTACAATCTGACCTCCTATATAATAAGGAAGCAAAACAGCATCGATCAGTTTCGCAACTACTAAACCGATACTTACCGCCGGATTAATGTGGCATCCAGAGATAGGGCCGATGGTATAAACCATGATTAAGAGGGATAGACCAAAGGCGATCGAAACTCCCAAAAAGCCGATTTTATCTCCAGCTAAAACCGCACTGCCACATCCACCTAATACCAACACAAAAGTACCAAAAGCTTCAGCAACCCCAATCTTTATTTTTTTGTTCATACTCACAATTGTCTCAATTTTCTAATCGGTTAATTTCACACCCATACGAGTTCTCAATATAAAAATTAGAACTCGAATTTGTTTCACTTAGCGCAACAAGACTAATCAAAATCATTAGCAATCTGTAGCTCTAATTTTCACAAATTGTATGGACTTAACTGAGAATGCGAAATTAGGAATCGATAAATTAGCTCAAACATACTCCATTATGTAAAAAATGTCAAGATTAAGCTAATTATTTGTATAAATTGTGCAATCTTCTGTATTCAATTCACAACAATTAACTTGACTTCTTCCCTAATTCTGCGATCGTAATTTTACTTATTGTTGCTGATTATCCGATCGCACTTGCAGCTAAAACATCATTGCTAATCGGCTGGTACATCCGACTTTGGAAGGGGCGAAAGTCTCGCCAATCGGCAGTCATCTTGCATAGCAAGCGGAACTGTAGCGGCGTTGGGGGTTGATTGACGCGATCGACTTGTACGCGAACCAATTCTGGATGCTGCGAAATAATTTCAAAAATATCATCCACAAGATAGCGCTGACAATAGCCAACAATCCAGTGATCTTTAGTACACAGAAGCAGACGGGAAGCGCGCGGATTTTTAAATTCGTGGGCTAAATACAAAAGTTCGCCCACTTTAAGCCGATTAATCCGTTCAATTGCCGACTTTGAAAGGTATCGCAGTCCATCTGCAAAAAAATGGATAAAGTAACGTCCATTTTCATCGGGTTCGGGACAAGGGAATACCTCAAATTTATCAGTTGCCCGTTTGCCTCCGCTGCGCGCCAATAAAGCAATTGGGTCATGTTCGTGTTCAGGGATATTCAACCACTGTACAAATTCAGGGTACTCAGGGCGCGATCGGGCCATCACTCGATTAGAAAACAACGAAAACAGTTTCTGTGAAGTGTAAACATTATGGAAATCCGGGAAAGATGGCAAGGGTTGAAACCCGCACTTAAGTTTCGCTTCTAGAACACCATTTGTATAATTGAACTGGTATTCTTTGCCGTTAAATGTCAATCGACCAATCGGAAACCAAGAACCGCTGTCCGGGCTTTGCCAAGCCAAAAATAGTGTTTTCAAAGTAAATCTCCTGTCAATTCAAGTAGGGTGCACAGTGCGTACTGCACAAACACAACTCACCTACGCAGCTTAAAAAATGTTTACCCGATCGACCCTTGACACTTACCTCTCAAAATGAGAGTATGAGTATACAAGCAGGACTTATACCAAATCCGAGTTTACCACCCCTGTTATAAATATTCCGTCAATCGATTTTCGATTTTCGATTTTCGATTTTCGATTGACTTGCGCGAGATAAATGCGGGGGCAATAAGTGATTTTCGATTTTCGATTAAAGAATTGATTGCACGGATAAATCACGTGGCGGGTACCACCTTTGAAATTCCTGGTCAATAAAGGGGATGCCTAACCCGGATTTGGTATTACCCTGCATAACCGAACTTTGAGATCACCTGTAGAGTTCTGGTGGACAGCGATCGCTCTATATACAGCACTTTCCAGGTAAGTGAAGTACAGAGAAACCGGGTTTCTTGAATAAAACCGGTTTCTGGCGAGAAATCCAGAAGAAACCCGGTTTCTGGGGTGTACTTTATAAACCTGGAATCCGCTGTAGCAATCCTCGCATCATTTGTGAATTTCTTACTCCCCTTACCAAGGGGAGGGTTGGGGTGGGGTAAAAAGTTTACGACTCTTGCAAGGATTGCTATAGATAAAATCTGTGAGTAAGTCCTGTATAAAGTGATTGAATAAGCCACGTTATGGAAGCGAAAGAGATGCAATACAAAACCACTAAAAAGCTAAAAACAAATGCACCTAATTTCGCTCCGCAACCTCCGTAATAATGCTGCTAAATACCCGGATGTCAAAAACCAAATTGAGATTTGGAAAGAAACTGTCAACAAAGCAGAATGGCATAATTTGGAGGATGTTCGCAAAATTTATCGGGATGCCGAAGCAGTAGGAAACTTTACCGTCTTTAATATCAAAGGCAACGACTATCGCCTGATTGTTGGGATTAACTATGAGAACCAAACTGTTTTCTACAAATATTTCCTAACCCACTCTGACTACGACCAAGAAAAATGGAAAAATGACCCTAACTTTTGACCGAACGACTTACAGCAACTTGCTCGCAGAAATTGCTCCCAAGGCGATCGAAACTGAGGAAGAATACGATCGCCTCCTGGCAGTTGCAGAAAGGCTAACATTTGCTAAAAACCTCACTCCAGAGGAGAAAGTTTTATACAAGTTGTTAGTCACTTTGATAGAAGTTTACGAGACAGAAAACTATCCGGTAGACAAATCCGAACCTCATGAGATTTTGCAACATATCATGGAATCCAGTGGCACCCGCCAAGCAGACTTGGTAGGTATCATCGGATCTAGCGGCGTAGTATCTGAAGTTGTCAACGGCAAGCGATCAATTAGCAAAGCACAAGCTAAGGCACTCGGCGATTATTTTCAAATCTCACCTAGCTTGTTCATTTAATTTAAGATAAATCGATCGGTTACGATCTAATTCTATGTCTTGTAGGGGCGGGTTCACCAATAGTATTTGCCTAGAATCGACAATACAATAAACCCGCCCCCGCCCAGATCGAAACTAATCGATCGAACATAATATAAGGTGCGTCATATCCGAAACCCTCGATAAATTCTAGAGTGAAAGTCTGACGCACCCTACAACGGGTAAAAAGCAACTTCTAACACAGGAATTCGCGCGGATCGGTGACATACCCAGTCAGCGCCGAAGCCGCCGCCGTGTAAGGCGAAGCGAGATAAACTTGCGCTTCTTTATTCCCCATGCGGCCGGGGAAATTCCGGTTAGTTGTAGATACACAAATTTCTGGTTCATTCATCCGCCCAAAAGTATCTTTCGGCCCGCCCAAACAAGCGGCGCAAGAAGGCGCGGCAGGTTCAATGCAGCCGGCAGCTAAGAAGATTTCCGAAAGCGTTTGACCATCGTATTTTGTGACAAACAAATCTTCGTAAACTTTCTGAGTTGCTGGTACTAAATACGTCGGAACTTTGACTTGATTTCCTTTGAGAATGCGGGCGGCATTTAGAAAGTCGGAGGTTTTGCCGCCGGTGCAGGAACCGATGTAAACTCGATCGATCTTGACATCGCGACAGTTGCGCGCTAAGTCGCGGTTGTCGGGAGAGTGCGGTTTGGCGACGACTGGTTCTAATTGGGTGACATCGTAGGTGCGATCGCTATAAAATTTAGCATCCCCATCGCTGTAAAATGAATCGAAGGGTTTATCAGTCCGCGAAGTAACGTAATCAAACGTAGTTTTGTCCGGCGCAACCGTGCCGTTTTTGCCGCCAGCTTCAATCACCATATTGCACAGCGTCATCCGTTCTTCCATCGTCAAACGTTCAACTGTATCGCCGGCAAATTCCATCGTCCGGTAGTTAGCACCCGCAACGCTAATATCACCAATAATCTGCAAAATTAGGTCTTTTGCTAACAAATAATCCGGCAGTTCACCGTTAAACACAAAGCGCATGGTTGCGGGAACTTTGATTAACAGTTTGCCGGTTCCCATGATAAAAGCCGCGTCTGTATTGCCGATACCGGTGGCGAATTGTCCGAAAGCGCCGGCATTACAGGTGTGGGAATCTGTGCCGAAGAGCACTTCCCCTGGTCTGGTGTGGCCTTCTTGTGCTAGCGCGATGTGGCAAACTCCTTTGTAGTCGGGATTTGCTTTGAAGTCCGATCGATCCGTGATGTCGTAAAAGTATTTTATCCCTTGTTCTTTCGCAAAATCGCGGAGAATATCGACGTTGCGGTTAGCGCGTTCGTCGTTGGTGAAAATGTAGTGGTCGGGAATGAGGACGATTTTGTCTGGGTTCCAGACTTTAGCATTCTCACCGAATTCGCGTTTGAAAACGCCGATAGTGCCGGGGCCGCAGACATCGTGGGTCATCAACACGTCTGTTTCTACCCAAATATTTTCTCCGGGCTCGACTTTAGTGCGGCCTGATGCTTTGGCTAAGATTTTTTCGGTCAGGGTCATTCCCATAGTGCGATCGCTCTTTTTTATTTGATGCTACATAGTGTATTGTAAGCGAAACATCGCCTGATGTTGACAGGTAATTTATCAACTAAACATTTTCTTCAATCTTAAATCTCAAATCTCAAGTCGATTGACTGTCACTTTCTTTTTCGCCGATCGCCAATCTCTACAATAGCCTCTACTTCGATTAACACAAAAATAAAATTTATGCAAGTCCCTCGATTATGCGACTGGTAACTAACAGCTAGCCACTGTTATTATACGACTTATGCAAAGACTGTACTTGTATGGTGCGCCGAAGAGCACCATACAAGTACACATAGTGTCAAAATAGAAGGAATGCAGCGTAAGTCCTACAAATGAGAATTTCGCAGCAATTAGATTAAGTCAGTTTTGTCACTTGCCCTTGCAAGCTTAGATTTGGAAAATGAAACAGCCTTGGGATTAAAGAACTCTCTTTTGCAAATAAACGCATTATCCAAAGCTAATTGAATTAACAAAAAAAAACCGGGTTTCATCAGGAGCAAGACAGCTTAATTTCGACAACTCAACCTGAAGAGAAATCAATGTCATAAAAGCTGTCAGAGATTTCTCATCCCAGTCAAACCGTCAAATACTCAATAAGAGGTATTTTATGTCTCAACAACCTAGTTTTCCCATCCCAGAAACTGCCCAAGCCGATGCAACAACAGGGCGTTACATTATTACTTTCGGCGAAGATGCAGTGACAGAAGGATTAGACCTCTTGAGCGACCAAACTGGTATCAGAGGACTGGCAAATGCTTCCGATTTCGCGGACTCTGCTCTAGACTTGAGCCAAATTGAAGCTGCAGGGGGAGCGGTGTTTCCTACTCTCGGCGTTGCCGTTGTTTCCTTAGACGAAGAGGCTTTCAGCAGCGTCATGACATCAGCGGGAGAGGATTCGGCTATTCTGGCGATCGAACCAGAGCGCACTTTCTACGCCATTGGCGATGGGTTGTCGGCAGATTACCTGCGGGGCTATCGCGATGCGGTGGATAACCTGTACGACAAAGCCACTAATACAGAGGTAGCAGAAATCAAGAAACCACGATGTTTTGCTGATGATATCGAGTCTACTTGGGGTTTGAAGGCAACGAAGGTGATGAATTCTCTGCTGACTGGTAGCGGAATGAAAGTTGCGGTGCTGGATACGGGGATGGATTTATTGCATCCTGACTTCGCGGGCCGATCGATCATATCGCAGTCCTTCGTACCAGGGGAGGACGTACAAGATGTCAACAGTCATGGCACGCACTGCATTGGGACAGCGTGCGGGTTCAAGGATCTGAACGGCCGGCGGTACGGGATCGCTTACGAATCGACCATTTATGTCGGTAAAGTGTTGAGCAATGCCGGTAGTGGCGCTAGTGGCTGGATTCTCGCCGGGATGGAATGGGCGATCGCCAACGGCTGTCAAGTGATCTCGATGTCATTAGGAAACCCCACTCGAACACCGTCTACTGCTTACGAAACTGTCGGCCGCCGATCGCTGCAAAATGGGTGTCTGATCGTGGCAGCAGCCGGCAATAACGGACGAACCGGAGGAAGCGTCGGACAACCAGCCAATAGCCAGTCGATTATGGCTGTTGCAGCGATCGATAACTGCGAGGCAGTGGCTGACTTCTCGGCTAAATCTGGCATATTTCCAGGGGCTAAAGTCGATATCGCCGCTCCGGGAGTGGAAATATACTCATCAGTGCCTATGGAGCAAGGGCGTTATGCTGCTTACAATGGCACTAGCATGGCTACACCGCACGTGGCTGGGCTCGCGGCCCTGTATGCCGAATCGACTGGTAAACGAGGTGCTGAACTTTGGCAATTGCTGACTTCCTATGCTATGGCGCTACCCTTGCCAAATACTCGTGTCGGAAGCGGTTTAGTACAAGCTCCGTAATGCAGAATACCCAAATCCCCGCAGCACTTTAAGCCTGCGGGGATCTAACAGAAGACAATTTACAATAGCGCAATGGATTTGCTCCAAAGGATGCTAAATATGTCTGACGAACAAGTACAGCGCATCATAGTGAGTGTTGACGACCAAAACATATCGGTAATTCAATCGGTTGTCACTGCCTTAGAATCGGCGGGAATGAAAGTGGATGAGGTACTGCCTGTGATTGGTATCGTTATTGGAGAAGTTTCTCAATCGAAGCTAGAAGGACTAAAGACAGTACCGGGCGTGGCTAGTGTCGAGATCGATCGAGAAATGCAGGCAATTTAAACCTATAATTTAGGGGTTAGTAGATCCAGTTTTGCTAATCCCAAATACCGAACACCTTCCGGTGTCACATCAAACCGACAAGGCAAAACCTCTACACCTTCACTTATAGCCTGTCTGAACAATTCTCCGTAAAGGCGATCGGCACTATCTCCCGGAGCAAAATCAGTACAATCCCCGCGATTGATAAAATACAGCATTACAGCCCTCGAACCCTGCCGCACAACTTCTATCAATTCCCGCAAATGTTTCTGTCCCCTCTCCGTCACTGTATCGGGAAATAAAGCCAACTCCTCTTTTACCCAAGTTGTATTTTTCACTTCCAGAAAAATCGGTTTTTCCTCACCAGTTAGCCAAAAATCCACTCTACTTTTTTTATCACTGCCGTAAACAACCTCCGGTTGAATTAAACTATAATTGCCCAACTCTGGAAACAATTTCAATTCCAAAGCTAATTTAACTACTCGATTTGGCAGCCCAGTATTAACTCCCACCCAAGTTGGCACAGTGTCGCAAACTTTAATTAATTCCCAAGTATAAGCTAACTTGCGTTTAGGATTGTCGCTGGGAGATACTAGCACTGGATTGCCCGGAATGTAAACACCTGTCATCGGGCCAGTATTCGGACAGTGCGCGGTGATGATTTCTCCCGAATCTCGTTCGATTTCGGCAAAAAATCGCTTGTAACGTTTGATGAGAATTCCGGGTAAAAGAGGAGGATATTTGTAAATTAAGTCAGTCATTCGATTTTAGATTTTAGATTTTAGATTTTAGATTCTCGATTGTAGATTATACCTATAACCGAATACCTGGTTCCGAACTTTTTAAATAAGTCTGGGAGCTAACACAATCAGTCATAAGTTATCAACTATTATGTTATTTTTCTGCTTTTATTAACTCATTTGTTTCATCATTTTTAGATTGTAGATTGTAGATTTTAGATTTTAGATTGAAGCATCATAGCACGAAACGGCGGTTGGTAGTTAGGACGAATAGTCCCGATCGATTATTGAATTTCCGCAAGTCAGTAATATCGATAAAATTGGTATAAACGCAATTCCCCCTAGAAGTTTTATCAGTTCATGATATGATTCTCCCGATTCGCGATTAAAATAAGTGAATCCTTTTAGCACTAGCGTTTGTAACCATTTGTGTCCCAATTACAGAAGCCCTCTCGTTCCCTCGCAGGGATTGCCGGCATTGTCGCAGTCGCCACTCTAATTAGCAAAGTCTTTGGATTGGTGCGCCAAATTGCGATCGCCGCAGCCTTTGGAGTCGGTGTCGCCGTCGATGCCTACAACTACGCCTACGTCATCCCTGGTTTCTTATTTATTTTGCTGGGAGGGATTAACGGGCCATTTCACAGCGCCATAGTCAGTGTTTTAGCCCGCCGGGATAAAAAAGAAGCAGCACCCTTAGTCGAGACTATCACCACCTTAGTCGGCGGCTTGTTGCTGTTGGTGACGATCGCTTTAATTATTTTTGCAGATCCGCTGATCGATTTGGTGGCACCGGGATTAAATAGAACAGCCGAAGGTTTACAAATTAAAGCAATTGCCGTCCAGCAATTTCGGATTATGGCACCGATGGCATTACTTTCAGGCTTAATCGGCATTGGTTTCGGCACTCTCAACGCCGCCGATATGTACTGGTTGCCTTCGATTAGCCCTTTATTTTCCAGCGTTGCACTTGTCGGCGGTTTGGGGATTCTCGCACTGCAAATCGGAAACAAAATTATTCAGCCAGAATTCGCACTAATTGGCGGCTTAGTGTTAGCTTGGGGAACTTTAGCGGGCGCAGTTTTGCAGTGGTTGGTGCAACTAGCGGCACAGTGGCGCGCCGGCTTGGGAACATTGCGCTTGCGGTTTAATTTTAAACGGCCGGGAGTGCCAGAAGTAATTAAGGTGATGCTTCCTGCTACCTTATCATCAGGAATGCTGCAAATTAATGTTTATACTGACCTATTTTTCGCATCCTACATCCCTCAAGCTGCCTCTGCGATGGGTTACAGTGGCTTGTTAGTTATGACGCCTTTAGGCATCATTTCTAATGTAATTTTAGTGCCATTTCTCCCCATATTTTCTCGCCTCACCGATCCGAGAGATTGGCCGGAATTAAAAGCTCGAATTCGTCAATCTTTAATTTTGACGGCCCTGACGATGCTGCCGCTGAGCGCTTTAATGGTAACACTTGCCGGGCCGATCGTCCGCGTGGTTTACGAACGCTATGCTTTTGATCGATCGGCCTCGGAGTTTGTCACGCCGATATTGATGGCTTACAGTATTGGAATGTTTGTGTATTTGGGACGCGACGTTTTGGTACGGGTATTTTACGCTTTGGGAGACGGAGAAACGCCTTTTCGCATCAGTATTATCAATATCTTTTTAAACGGTCTTTTGGATTATTTGTTAGTTGGAGCTTTTGGCGCGCCCGGATTAGTTTTGGCGACGGTGGGAGTGAATCTTGTTTCGATGATTATGCTTTTGTACTTATTAGATAAAAAGCTGGGTGGCCTGCCTTGGGGGGAGTGGAGTTTGCCTTTTCTGGGCTTAACTTCTGCCAGTTCTGTAACTGCTTTCGTTACATTGGCTACTCTGCAAGGCTGTCAAAGAGTTTTGGGTACTGAAGGTTTAGTAATTCAATTAGTGCAGTTGAGTGTGGCAAGTTTTGTAGGGTTAGGGGTTTTTGCCCTGTTTGTCAGTCAAATGAAGTTGCCGGAAGTTGATATGTTTGTCGATCGCATTCGGGGGCGTTTTCGCAAATAAATATCGGAAATTGGCGGCAGATTCAAGGAATCAATAAAAGTGCGAGATCCCTTAAGTACACAAAAGACCACAAAGGGCGATCGTCCTTAAATCCAAATCAACACTCCGAAGCGTCCATCCGCGTATATCCGCCACCATCTGCGGTCAAAAATTCCAGAGTAATTAACAAAGGCGATGTCTAGATTCTCAAGATATCGTCAAACTTTATGCTGTCTGGCAAAATAGCCAATAAAAATCCGCTAAAAAAAATAAACCCTCATACCCACAGCCTCTTTTGGATGCCTAAATTATGTCCTCATGGAAAAGATCCGACTTTTCCGACTTTAAGATCCGACTTTTCCGACTTTACAGAGGCAGAAGCCGGAAGCAATGATAGAGATAGGGAAAGCCAACCCACGATGTCTAAATTGTAAAGATATCGTAAACCTGGATGTTGTGTTGCGAAGTGTTAAATAAAAATATGGTAGAAAAAATATGTCTTTAGTATGATATATTAAATTTGCATCTATGTTACGTACATTCATTCCCACGCGAAGCCAGTGAGATCCCACTTCATATCAGGACTACCCCGCTCAGGCTCTACTTTACTGGCTGCACTACTACGACAAAATCCCCGGTTTCACAGCGCTATGACTTCCCCTGTTGGGGGTGCCAGTCGATCGAATGCTGTCAGCCGTGACCCAAAACAATCAGTGTTCCGTGTTTATTTCCCCTGAACTAAAACCGACGCTGATTATGAGTATCTTTTCGGCTGACTACCAGCCACAAGCGGAAAAAGAAGCGATCGGCGACACCAATCGCCTGTGATGCAGCAAACTGTCATTAATCCTGGCACTATTTCCCGAAGCCAAAGTGATCTGCTGTATCAGAAACATCGCTTGAATTATGGACAGCATCGAGCTACTAATTCGCGGTAACGCCTTGGATGTTTCCAGGTTATTTAATCCTCCAGCGGAACGGGCTAACAATTTTACCGCCCGATTTATTTAAGCAATAGAACTAATAAATTCTTCAGTCATCATAGGGATCACTTAAGATTTGAGGCGGGGGTTGAAACCCCGGCCGGACTTGGATGTAAACAATATATAGATATCAAGGATGTCAGGAATTATGAACGTACCAACCATGAACAAGCAAATTATTTTCGTTGACTCCTCTGTACAAGATTATCAAAGCCTGATCCAAGGCGCAGATGCTAACGCCAAAATAGTCATTTTAGATGACAAGCGTAGTGGCATTGAACAAATTACCCACGCACTGGCGGGGGAAAGTGATATTGCGGCAGTTCACGTAGTTTCTCACGGTAGTTCCGGCACGCTAAATCTGGGTACAGATATCTTTAATAAAGAGCTGTTAGAAAAAAAACTCGAACACTTGCAACAGTGGGGAAAGGCTCTCTCTTCAAAAGCCGATTTCCTTTTATATGGTTGCAATGTTGCAGCAGGCGCGATCGGACTTGCTTTCATTCATCGCATTGCCGAAATCACCCGCGCCAATGTCGCAGCTTCTAGCACAAAAATAGGGAACATCAGACTAGGAGGAAACTGGAACTTAGACGTACAAATCGGCAAAATTGCTACTTGGCTACCATTCCAACCCGCAGCCCTATCAGCTTACAGTGGCGTGTTAGCTACCTACACTGTTCTCCCAGGAGATGTCTCGAATACAGGTTCCGGTTTGAATGGAGGATTACTTTGGGCAATTAACCAAGCTAATAGCACAGCAGCAAATGATATTATTAACCTAGCTTCCGGCAGTACCTACACCCTAACAGCTCTGAACAATACAACCGGAGGCAATAATGGTTTACCAGTAATTTTAGGTACCAGCACTGGTGGCACATTAACAATTACTGGCAATGGAGCCACAATTACACGCAGCGGAGCAGCACCCAGTTTCCGCATCTTCAATGTTAACTCCAGCGGTAACTTAACCCTAGATAATCTTACTGTTAGTAATGGTCTAACTTCAGCAGGCGGTTCGGCCGGGGGACTATACCTTAATAGCGGTGCTATAGCAACAATAAATAATAGCACGTTTAGCAACAATCAAGGTTTATCTGATGGAGGTGCCATTTTTAATGGCAGTGGTCAATTAACTATTAATAATAGCACTTTTACAGCTAATTCAGCGCAAGCAAGCGGCGCAGCTATTACTATGAGTGGTGGCACCGCAAACATCAGCAATTCAACATTTTCTGCTAATACCGCCAGAAATGATGGGGGAGCTATCATCACCTATAGCGGAGGCAATACCACGATTGTCAACTCAACAATTACTAATAATACGGCTGATAGTGATGCCAACAACACAGGGAACGGTGGTGGAGTTCTTAATGTAGGTGGAAGTGCAACGACAGTCAGAAATACCATTATTGCTGGAAATACTGATAGTTCTCCTACTACTAAAAACCCTGATGTAGCTGGTACATTCAGTGACGGTGGTGGCAACTTAATTGGTAATAATACAGGGAGCACCAGCTTTACAACGAGTACCAAAGTAGGCACAAGTGGAAGTCCCCTCAATGCTCTCTTAAATGCCCTAGCTAACAATGGTGGCCCTACTCAAACCCATTCTTTGCAAGCCGGTAGCCCCGCCCTCGATTCTGGTATTAATGCTAACGCCAGTAGTTTAACCTTAGATCAGCGCGGGACAGGTTACAGCCGAATCGTGAATAGTACAGTTGATATCGGTGCCTATGAAGAGCAAACACCTGACACCACAGCGCCGACAGCCGCCAGTTTCACCCCCGCAGACAACGCCACCAGTGTTGCAGTTGCTGCTAATTTAGTTGTCACCTTGAGTGAAGCAGTCCAAAAAGGCACTGGCAACATTGTCATCAAGAAAACCGACGGCACAGTGGTGGAAACCATTGATGTCACCTCAGCAAATGTCACAGTTACTGGCAGTAGCGTCACCATTAATCCAACAGCAAATTTAGTTGAGGGTACAGATTACTACGTTGAAATTGCCGCTGGTGCAATTAAAGACTTAGCAGGTAACAATTATGCCGGTCTTGTAGACCCAACTGCTTGGAATTTCACCACCGTAGCTGACACCACACCACCGACAGCCGCCAGTTTAACCCCCGCAGACAACGCCACCAGTGTTGCAGTTGCTGCTGATTTAGTCGTCACCTTGAGTGAAGCCGTACAAAAAGGCACTGGCAATATTGTCATCAAGAAAGTCTCCGACAACTCAGTTGTAGAAACCATTGATGTCACCTCAGCCAATGTCACAGTTGCTGGCAGTAGCGTCACCATTAATCCAACAGCAAATTTAGTTGAGGGTACAGATTACTACGTTGAAATTGCCGCTGGTGCAATTAAAGACTTAGCAGGTAACAATTATGCCGGTCTTGTAGACCCAACAGCTTGGAATTTCACCACCGTAGCTGACACCACACCACCGACAGCCGCCAGTTTAACCCCCGCAGATAACGCCACTAATATTGCAGTTGCTGCTGATTTAGTCGTCACCTTGAGTGAAGCCGTACAAAAAGGCATCGGCAATATTGTCATCAAGAAAGTCTCCGACAACTCAGTTGTAGAAACCATTGATGTCACCTCAGCCAATGTCACAGTTGCTGGCAGTAGCGTCACCATTAATCCAACAGCAAATTTAGTTGAGGGTACAGATTACTACGTTGAAATTGCCGCTGGTGCAATTAAAGACTTAGCAGGTAACAATTATGCCGGTACTACAGGTGCAGCCACTTGGAATTTCAGCACCGTAGCTGACACCACACCACCGACAGCAGCCAGTTTCACCCCTGCAGACAACGCCACTAATATTGCAGTTGCTGCTGATTTAGTTGTCACCTTGAGTGAAGCCGTACAAAAAGGCACTGGCAATATTGTCATCAAGAAAGTCTCCGACAACTCAGTGGTGGAAACCATTGATGTCACCTCAGCTAACGTCACAGTTACTGGCAGTAGCGTCACCATTAATCCCACAGCAAATTTAGTTGAGGGTACAGATTACTACGTTGAAATTGCCGCTGGTGCAATTAAAGACTTAGCTGGTAACAATTATGCCGGTACTACAGGTGCTGCCACTTGGAATTTCAGCACCGTAGCTGACACCACACCACCGACAGCAGCCAGTTTCACCCCCGCAGACAACGCCACTAATATTGCAGTTGCTGCTGATTTAGTTGTCACCTTGAGTGAAGCCGTACAAAAAGGCACTGGCAATATTGTCATCAAGAAAGTCTCCGACAACTCAGTTGTTGAAACCATTGATGTCACATCAGCTAACGTCACCGTCAGTGGTTCTACTGTCACCATTAATCCTACCGCTGACCTCGCACCAAGTACCGAATACTATGTAGAAATTGCTAGCGGGGCGATTAAAGACTCGG